>DXEQ01000278.1 GCA_019114885.1 Candidatus Anaerobutyricum stercoripullorum | reverse complement strand
TGGAGACCGCCGGTGAGCAGTTCTACGCAGCTTAGACGTTCGTCGAAGGAAGCGCGGAAAAGCCGCTCGAAGACACCGGATTTTACCTGACCGGCGAGAATGCGGCTGATGTCGTACTCGTCCCGGTATTTCTGGTACAGGTCGTAGTAAGCGGCCACATCTTTGGCGATATCTTCGTGCTGCAGGAACTGGTGGATCACATCTTCATCTACAGGGATGGACAGCTTTTCGTAGGAATAGATGAGATAGCTTAAGTCCTCCCAGCCCCGGGCAGTGACAAACTGCATGCCGTCCACATCATTTTCTGTCCGGTAGAAGTTCTGTGGACGCAGTTCCAGATAACTTAAGATAAACGGATGGATGTGACGGGTCCGGGCATAGCTGCGGAAGGCCTCCAGGTCGGCTTCGATATTGATCTTGCGGACGCGGTCCAGTGTCACAAAGTCGAAATCACGGACACTCTTGTTATACTCCGGCGGATTGCCGGCAGCGGTGATGATCCATCCTTTCGGCACAGCCTGATTGCCGAAGGTCTTGCACTGGAGGAACTGCAGCATGGTCGGCGCCAGAGTCTCAGAGACGCAGTTGATCTCGTCGATGAACAGGATACCTTCCCGTTTGCCGCTCTCTTCCATGTAGCGGTAGATGCTGCTGATGATCTCGCTCATGGTATATTCGGTGACGGAGTGAGTTTTACCCTCAAAGACCTCTTCTTTGATGAAAGGCAGTCCCACGGCGCTCTGTCTGGTGTGATGAGTGATGGTGTAGGCAATCAGCCCGATGCCACATTCTCTGGCAATCTGCTGCATGATCTGTGTCTTTCCGATGCCGGGAGGTCCCATCAGAAGGATGGGACGCTGGCGGACTTCCGGGATACGGTACTGACCGAATTCGTCCTTGTCCAGATAGGCCCGGACGGTGTTTTTAATGTCTTCCTTGGCTTTTTTTATATTCATAGGTAGATCCTCTGCTTTCTTTAGCGGGTCAAAATACGGTTGACCCTGATAGTTTTATTCATGAAAGGAAATGTTGTTTTTACCGGTGCTTTCTCACAGTTCGTCGGCGTCCAGATGAATCTTCATGGCCCAGGCGGGCACTTCCGGAGTGAAGCCTGACTCATCCAAAAATATAAAAGCGGTCTCATAAGGCGGTCGTTTGGATGGATAGATGCCTTTGCCGTCGGTGAAGTACAGAAGGCCCCGCAGGTTGTGAAAGGCGCCTTCGTCCAACAGGCGGTTTACATAAGCGAAAGCCGGGCGGAAGTCGGTGCCGCCTCCCCCGATGAGTGAGAAGTCTGACAGCAGCCGGGTGATGTCTTCTTCCGAACGGATGACAGCGTCAGCATGAACCTGATTATCACATTGAATAATTCGAATATGACTTTTGCGAAAGAAGCTGTCCCGCTGCCGGATGATCTGAAAGGTTTCTTCCAGAAAACGTTTCACCAGAGGTCCGTTGGTGGAATAGCTGGTATCAATGACGATAACGAATTCCTGGATTTTCATGACCTCCCGGCTTTCCAGCGGCTCGATGAGGGGCATGTTTTTGTATAAGCGCAGTCCGTACGTATAATAATTCAGGTCGAATTCATCGTAATCACAGTGCATTTCTTCTTTCAGCACGGTAAATTTACGCAGAAATTCCTGATAGGAACGGCGGGAACGGCCCTGCTCAATCTGTGTACGGACCGAGGAGAGGGCGTCTGCCTCCTCCTGCCCCCGCCGCTCCATCTCGGTGGTGACTCGTCGTCCGATTTTCTCCCAGTTTTCTCCTGCGCGGGCGGCAGAAGGGGACTTGGCCGGGTCGCGCGGCCAGAAGCGGTGATCGTCAGTGTAAAATTCAAACTGCAGAGCGGCCTGCTCTTCCGGGTCAGTGACGGAGAGGAGCCAGTGATAGATGGCTGCGGCAGTGATGGGGATATTTTCTTCTTTCAGCTGTTCATAAATACGTTTTCTCTGCAAAGAGAGGATGCGCCGGGTGGATTTTTTCTGAAAAGAGTCGATGATCCACTCCACCACGATGTCGCAGGCGATATTCCACAGTACCGGTTCCCTCTGTCCCCGCATCCACAGATGCCGGAAAATGCAGTGGAACACACTGTGCATGTAGGCCCGATTTAAGAACAGTGGATTTTTCTGAAAAAGCCGGAGAAGCTGTTCCCTCGAGAAGAAAAGGTAACTGCCGTCTGTGGCAAATGTATGAATTTGTTCGTTGGGAGACCAGGTGAGGGCTGAGAGAGCCATGTCCAGATACCGGAAATCCAGATAGAGATCGCTGCGGATCACGTCCAGAATCTGGAGACACATATCGTTTTCCCACTCGGTCTGTGTCTGTTTGTGTGCCATAAGTCTTCCTTTATTATATGAATACAGCGTATGAATGTGCGGTTGCCGGTGTTTCGTATGGGGCGCGCAGGGAGAGGCAATTACTTAAAAGTCATCAAAAGAGAATTTCTTCTCAGCGAAGCTGCCACTCTGGTGTTTTTCTTCCATCAGTCTTGCGCTGCCCTCGCCCCAGTCAGCCTCCACACAGGAGGCGATGGCCTGTGTGTAATCTCCGGCGGAGAAGAAGGAGCAGAGAAACAGCAGTAACTCCAGATCCCTGCTTTTGACTGCCAGATTGACGGCAGTAAAAAGACGCTCTGTCAGAGCAGTTTCGTACTGCCTTCTCATGTCTTCCTTCAGTCCGTTGGGCCAGCGCAGCCGGGTGATGGCGATGCGGCAGAGGGTCTCATCGGACTCCACTTTCCGGGCGTTTTCGAAGCACAGATCGTATTTCTCATAATGAATCCGGCCGTTCTCGAAACATTTCCGCATACGGAAGCCCTCGCCGTGGATGCTTCGGCTGAAAATGTGTGCCGGAGAGATCTCGTCCAGCCACTCATAATATTCCGGAAAGAATAAGGCGGCGGAAACCGTCTGCGGTTCCCAGTCATTGGCCGGATGTGTTTCAGGAATGAACTGCACCAAAAGGTCGTCGGCGAATCGTTCCAGCAGCAGTGGCAATCCCTCCGCCTCCGTGTCCGTGCAGCGCATCACCAGTCGGCGCAGGCTGGTACAGTTCATAAATTCGTCGCTGCCGATAGAACGGATACCGGTACTCACCGATAAGGTGTGCAGGCTGCGGCAGTTATAAAAGGCCGCATTGTGAAGCGTTGTCACTGTGTCGGGAAGCCGGACCATTTCCAGAACATTCCCGGACAGGCTGGACAACTGCTCCACACTCCGGGAATCTATATAATGGTGAAAATATGTCTCCGGCAGCTTCGGTTCTGAGCGGGAGAAGCAGTAGGGGCCAATTTCCGTCACCGGACGTCCATCGATGGACTCCGGCAGAGAGAGAACCGGCTGTTCTCCATAGACCCGCAGCACCCGCGCGCCATCGCCCGCCGGTTCCCACAGGATATCCAGTTTCTGAGAATAAAAATCGTTTGTCATATCTGTCATAATCTAAATCACTTCTGTTAATATCATTAAAAACCACTGCTCTATAGCATACCACGTCAGTTTTTTTTCTACAATGGAAGCGACAAAAATTTTTTTCTGTGATACACTAATGACAATATCCTTTGCCGGGTATCGCCGGGCAGAGAGAAAGAGCAGGAGAAACGATGATTGACAGAACAAAATGGATGACCAGAGAGGAATACGTCTGGCCGGAGAATTATTATCGGGAGACCGACGGCGACCGGAGGCGGGATATTCTCAAGGAACAGATACAAAAAGACGTCCCGGATAAAGAATCCACGTCGGTGCCGGAATTCGCCTCAGGCAGCACTTCTGCGGCTGTCACAGGACAGGCGAACCAGATTCGCCTGAAACTGTGGGAGGCCCGCTATCTGGATGATAAGGGGCGGCGGACCGGTACGGATAATTATCTGAAACTGTGGAACATGATCGCCGTGGCGGCAGAGCACCGGAAGTCCTTATTTGGAAAGAAAACGGTTCGTGTATTTGAAGAACAGGTGCGGCAGGTTCTGCAGGTTGGGTTGCTCCGGGAGTATCCGGAGCAGGAGGAACTGTGGTACGACGAGTATATGAATTTTTTTGATTTTTATATCAATATCTGTCAGACGGACAAAAGTTACACCAATGTGCTGTTTCATCTGGCGAAGATTTCCGAGGAACAGCTTGTCTTAAAGCTGGCGGAAGATTTGTGGGAAAAGACGGTTCACCTGCCAAAAGAACTGGGGCTCTCCGGTGAATTCCGTCTTCTTGCCGCGGCGGCGGAGGACAGCTTCCTGGCACATTTTCCGGAAGAACGGGAAGTGCATCAGAGAGTCTGGCAGAAAGGATGAGACGGCAGGAGGACCGCCGGCACATTTGCTGCATAAGAAGAGAAAGGAAGGACAAAAATCATGAAAACATTAGGTTTTATCGGGATGGGAAATATGGCGAAGGCCATTGCGGAAGGAATCATAAAAAGCGGAAAGATGAGCGGACAGGACGTATATGCCTACGCCCCGCATCAGGATAAGCTGCAAAAGAACGCGAAGGCGATCGGTTTTATGCCGTGTGCAACTATGGAGGAGTTGCTTGAGGCGTCGGATACGGTGGTGATGGCGTGTAAGCCGTACCAGATTGAAGGCGTACTGGAAATGTACCGGGACGCCCTGGCGGGCAAGGCGCTTGTTTCCATCGCTGCCGGGTGGGACTTTGCCAAGTATAAACCACTGCTGGACGCAAGTACCCGGGTGCAGTTTATCATGCCGAACACACCGGCCATGGTGGGAGAAGGCGTGATGCTCTTTGAGGAGACCCACTCGTTGGAAGAGGAGGAGAGGAAAGAATTGTTCGACCTGTTCTCCGCCCTCGGGCTGGTGGAGGAGATTCCGAGCCATCTTATGGGCATTGCAGGTACTCTGACCGGCTGCGGCCCGGCATTTATCGATCTGGTCATCGAGGCGCTGGGTGACGCCGGGGTCAAATACGGTGTACCGCGGGCGCAGGCCTACGCGCTGGTCTCTCAGATGATCCTTGGCAGCGCGAAGCTGCAGCTTAAGACCGGCGAACATCCGGGCGTCCTTAAAGATAATGTATGTTCCCCGGCCGGAACGACCATCCGCGGGGTGAACGCTCTGGAAAGGGCAGGATTGCGGGCGGCGTTTCTTGACGCCATAGATGCGATCGTGGGATAGCCTGCTTGTTGGTAAAGATCTGTGAATGAGGATAACGAAAAGAAGACAGGGAACATAGAAAGGTAAGAAAAAGATGAGATATGGAAAGTTTCTCCCGGAAAACGGGACCATCGGCTTTGTGGCGCCGTCTTTTGGCTGCAATATCGAGCCGTACAGGACCGCCTTCGATCATGCGGCGAAAGTCTGGACCAAAAAAGGATACCATCTGGATTACGGCCCGAATGTATATGAGGGCAGCGGTATCGGCATCAGCAATACGCCTCTAAAATGTGCGGAAGAATTCAATCAGTGGTATCTTTCCCGGGATAATGATGTGCTCCTGTCCTGCGGCGGCGGGGAGCTCATGTGCGGGATTCTGGATTATGTGGACTTTGACAGCATCCGCCGGGCGGAGCCGAAATGGTTTATGGGATATTCCGATAACACGAATCTGACATTTCTGCTGGCGACGCTTTGTGATACGGCATCTGTTTACGGGCCTTGTGCGGCGGCTTTCGGCATGGAACCGTGGCACGAGAGTCTTGCGGATGCGTGGAAGCTGCTCACGGGAAAGACGCAGGAGGTACACGGCTATGACGGTTGGGAGAAGGAAAGCCTTAAGACGGAGGAAGAGCCGCTCCTTCCATATAATATCACGGAAAAAAGAGTGCTGCGCCGGTATCCGGACGCTGACTGCGAGATGGAGGGGCGACTGTTGGGCGGCTGTCTGGACTGTCTGGTCACACTGTGCGGAACCCGTTTCGACGCGGTAGATGCATTTAATGAGAAATACAAAGAAGACGGAATCATCTGGTTTATGGAGTCCTGCGACTTAAATGTCATGAGCATCCGCCGGGCCATCTGGCAGCTGGAACACGCCGGCTGGTTCCGGTATACAAAGGGCTTTCTCATCGGCCGTCCGCTCTGTTTTGGAGAGGAACTGATGGGGATGGATCAGTACCGGGCTGTGACGGAAGTGCTTGCCCATTACAATGTGCCGATCATCATGGATGTGGATCTGGGGCACCTGGCTCCGATGATGCCGCTGGTGTGCGGCAGCGTGGGGCATGTGTCCGTAAAGGGAAATGATATTTCCATTCGGATGGAATACCGGTAAATGGACGCCGCTGAATCTGTGAGATGGAAAGCCGGGCGCCTGTGAATTTGTGAGCCGCTAAACGGGCGCCTGTGAATCTGTGAGCCGCCAAACAGGTACCTGTGAATCTTTGAGCGGCCATTTTGTGAGAGAAAGAAAACGGATACGCAAATATATAAGAGAAATAGGAGAAAA
>DXEQ01000033.1 GCA_019114885.1 Candidatus Anaerobutyricum stercoripullorum | reverse complement strand
TCTTCCAACAGCCAGCTTCTTTCCCGAAGAATGTTTAAAAGAGCTGCCCCGGCACCCTTTATCTCCCCACCATTGCTTTCCCAATGTTCTACCGTTTTAACCGACACATTTACAAATTTTGCGAAATCCTTTTGCTTCAAATTTAATTTTTTTCGTATCCTCCTGATTTCTTCCGAAGAAAATGTTTTCTGAATCGCAAAGTCCATTGTTCCCTCCACTTTTCACTCTAAACAAGACATTTTATTTTTTCTACATAATTTTCTCTGGTATTCTATATCAAGTTGCATCAAATCATTTAAAACATAACACAGAAAAACCCTAAAAACAAGGGATTATTTGCATTTTTATCCCTCATTTTCAGGGTTTTTCATTTGTACTTCTTTATCACGCTCTTTTTTGGACAAATCTGCTTCCCGCCAGTTCGGGGATTCGGTTACATTTACTTAAGGCGCGTCTCTTTACAGATTGCCCCGCAGTCCGGTGATATCGGCGCGCTCTTTCAGTCCTTCGATGCTCTCCCTCATCACATCGTCCAGTTCCATACCGAGCATCTCGCTGCCCTGGCGGATGACGTCGCGGTTTACGCCTGCGGCAAACGATTTGGACTTAAACTTCTTTTTGAGTGATTTCAGTTCCAGATCCAGCACACTCTTGGATGGACGCATGAGGCAGGCGGCGTGAATCAGTCCCGTCAGCTCATCGATGGTAAAGAGGGTCTTCTCCATGGCGCTCTCCGGCTTCACGTCGGTACAGATGCCATAGCCATGACACTGCATGGCGCGGATGTAGACCGGGTCGATTCCTCTTTCTTCCATGATCTCCGTCGCCTTTTTGCAATGCTCTTCCGGATACTTCTCATAATCCAGATCGTGGAGAAGTCCGGCAACGCCCCACACTTCCTCGTCTTCTCCGGCAAGCCGGGCAAAATGCTGCATCACCGCTTCCACCATAAGCGCATGCTGCTGTAAAGCCGGCGTTTCCGTGTATTCTGTTAATAAATTCCATGCGTCTTCACTTGTCATCTTGTTCATTTTCCATCCTTCTTTCTACATGAGAAATCGTCAGTCTTTCTTATTCCACGATATCGTTGATCTCAAATCCTGAACAAATGCCCTCTACCACATCGCCAAGCTCCTCTTTCAGAAGTTCCAGCGCATGGTCGCCGGTACAGTGCCCGGTATAGATCTTTCGGATACCGGTCTGCCGGATTCTCTCCGCCAGTGCCAGCACATCCTCGTCCGCGGACGCGTGGAGATGCAGGCCGCCGAAGAGGGCGTATATTTTTTTGTCAGGAAATGTATCGCCAATCTCCCGGATAATGTTGTCTGCGCCGCCGTGAGAACAGCTGTTGAAGATTACCAGTCCCTGGCTGGTGTCAAAAACGAGACTCTGTTCGTGGGCAAATGTATCCGGCGAAAAGACGCCTTCCCATTCCCGGTACATATGCGCCTTCTCTCCCAGTTTCTCAAGTCCCTCCGTCTTATGCGGAATCAGATAAACTCCTTCCGATGGGGAGAAATCTCCTTCCACATATCTGAGACGGTCCGCGTATTTCTCCAGAAATCCCTCCCGGATTCCAATGTATTTATAACCCGGTCCTTCCTGTTTAAAACAGTTCTCCTCGGAACCTTCCCGCAGATAGACCGGCGCATGGTCGTTCGCCTCAAAAAATGCCGCAAGCCCGTCTGCGTGGTCGTAATGCGCATGGGAGATCACTCCGAAGTCCACCGCATTCAAATCAATTCCCAGCATCTTCGCGTTCTGCGCAAAGGCTCCTGTGGTGCCGCCGTCCAGCAGAATCTTCTTATCTTTATATTCCACATAGACAGACAGCCCCCACTCGCAGAGCAGCTCATTATTGGAAATATTGTCAATCAGCACTTTTACTAACACCCCATGTTCCCCCTTTATCTCTGATAAAACTCCTTGATCTTATCCAGCCGACTGCTCATGTTAAGGAGCAGCTCGTCCAGCAGCGTAATGGCCGTCATGGCTTCCACCACTACCACGGCCCGTGGTACGATCACCGGGTCGTGCCTGCCATGAATCACAATCTCCTTTTCCTCGCCGTCAATGGTGACCGTATGCTGCGCCGATGCAATGGACGGCGTCGGCTTAAACGCCGCCCGCAGGAAAATCTCCGTGCCGTCGCTCATGCCGCCCAGAATTCCTCCGGCGTGGTTGGTCTCCTTATCGACTCTGCCCTCACGGACACAGAAGGCATCGTTATTCTGAGATCCTGTGGACTGCGCGGCGGCAAATCCGTCGCCAATCTCCACGCCTTTCACCGCGCCGATGGAAAGAATCGCCTGTCCCAGCTTCGCGTCCAGTTTATCAAACACCGGCTCACCAACACCGGCTGGCATTCCTGCCACCCGGCAGGCAACGACACCGCCGCAGGAATTTTTCTCCCGCATCCGCTGCTCCACAAACTCGGCGGCTTTCTCTGCCGCCTCCGCATCCGGCATATAAAACGGATTCTCATCCCGCACCGCCGGATTCCAACGCTCTTTGTCGATGCTATGCGGGCCGATGGCCTCCGTGTAGGCAAAGACTTCAATCCCCATCTCTTTTAACACCTTTGCCGCGATGGCTCCTGCCGCCACTCTGGCGATCGTCTCCCGGCCGGAGGAACGTCCGCCGCCCCGATAGTCGCGGAAACCGTATTTCATATCAAAGGTATAGTCCGCATGTCCCGGACGGTACACATCCATGATGTTGGAATAATCCTTCGAGCGCTGGTCTTTATTAAACACGATCAGAGAAATCGGCGTTCCGGTTGTCTTTCCCTCAAAAATACCGGAAAGAATCTCCACCTCATCTCCCTCGTTTCGTTTTGTCGTATAACGGGACTGTCCCGGTTTTCTTCTGTCCAGATATTTCTGAATATCCTCCTCACAGAGAGGCAGTCCCGCCGGACAACCGTCCACCACAACGCCGACGCCCCTTCCGTGCGTCTCTCCCCATGTTGTTATCCGAAATAATGTTCCAAATGTTGAACCTGCCATGTTGTGCCTCCTTATTTCAAGTCAAATTTCCCCAAATTCATTTTCTGAATTTATGCGCTTTATGCCCGATCACATTTCCCACTGAATTCTCTTGCCGCGTCTGCGTCGCCTATTTCCAGATGACATCCACCGTCTTTCGCGGCGCGGTTCTGGCATAATGCACCGCCGGATACCCCAGCAGCATACAGGCGCGAATCGTTCTGTCTCCGATGCCGAGCCATTGCTTCAATTCCTCATTGGCATCGCTGACTCTGGCAAGATAACCGTTATATAACATACCCAGTCCCAGCGAGACGCCCATCATCTCCATGTTCTGGGCCGCAAGTCCCGCATCCAGCGCCGAATCCGAGACAACATAGAGAACCACCGGAGCATTTCGGAACAGATAATCGTCCCCTGCATCCTTTTTTCTCCGCTGATTGAATACCAGATATGGCAAAAACGCTTTGTCAATTTCCCGGATATCTTTGTGCGCGATATCGTCAATAAACTGCCAGACCCTGGCTTTCAGTTCTGCCATCTCATTTTGAACAAATACAAAACCGTTGCTCTGGCTGTTTTTCGCCGTGGCCGTATACCTGCCGGCATCTGCCAGCATTCGAAGCACATCCTCCGGCACAGCTTCCGGCTTATAATTCCGGATACTCCGGCGGAACTTGATGCTGTGAAGCACAGCCTCCGGCTCCAGAGTAAAGCTGTCCGCATCGTATTCCTCCATATCCGCCATATCATACTCCGGGATGCTGACCGCCCCCTTCGGACAGACCGCCACACAGTGCCCGCACTGAAAACAGTCCTGCTTTACGCAGGCTTTTTCTTCTATCACAATATTTTGCGCGATACAGTCTGCGGCACAGAGTCCGCAGCCGATACATTTCTTCTCGTCGATTACTACCATCTCGTTCCTCCATTCTCATACCTCCGGGATATTTCCTCCATAATATTCCAGGATATCTTTTTTTAATTTCACAAATGCCGGGATGTACTCTCTTAGAATAACCTGC
>DXEQ01000277.1 GCA_019114885.1 Candidatus Anaerobutyricum stercoripullorum | reverse complement strand
AAGAGAAAGTCCCGGATCTGGCAATTCTGGACGTGATGCTGCCCGATGAGGACGGCTACGAGATCGTCAGGAAGATTCGCCAGAATCCGATCACAAAGAAGATGCCGGTGATCATGGTGACAGCCAAGACGTCGGAGATCGACATGGTCCGGGGACTGGATATCGGAGCGGATGATTATATCAGAAAACCGTTCTCCATCATTGAGTTTATCACCCGGGTCAAGGCGGTGCTGCGCCGGACGGTGGAACAGTCGGAGAATAAGTTTCTGACCATCGGCGACGTCTTTCTGGACGATGAACGGCATATGGCCTATTCGCAGAATGAGGCCGTGGAGCTTACATACAAGGAGTATGAGCTTTTGAAGCTGCTCATGCGCAACGCTGGTATCGTCATGACCAGAGAGATGATCATGCAGAGAGTGTGGGATACGGAGTTTGAAGGTGAATCCCGGACAGTGGACATGCACATCAAGACACTGCGCAAAAAGCTGGGTGAGAACGGCGCGCACATCAAGACTGTCCGCAACGTGGGATATGTGATGGAGTGATATATGAAAAAGAAGATTAATTTGCAGCTGATCGGCATCTCGGTGCTGGCCATCGTCATCACCATGCTGGTCATGTTCCGGATATTTTACAACGTATACGAAGAACAGGTGAAAGAGGATTTGGCGACCGTGGCGGATACCCTGCGGGATACGCACATTTTCCAGGAAGATAACCAGACCGGGTATTTCTTTGACTCGGATACCCTGCGGGTGACCTGGATTGGCAGCAACGGTACGGTGCTCTATGACAACAGCGCAGATGAGGGCAGGATGGAAAATCACGCGCAGCGGCCGGAAGTGCAGGAGGCCTTTGCCCACGGTGAAGGGGAATCGGTGCGGGAGTCCGAGACCATGAACAAAAGTACCTATTACTATGCGCTGCGTCTGGAGGACGGTTCTGTGCTGCGGGTGTCCAAAGAGGAGGAGAATGTCTGGAGTATTGCCAACAGCATGGTTCCCATGGCGGCGGCCACCATGCTTTTTATGATTGTCCTCTGTATCATCCTGGCCAGATTTTTGACCAGGAGCATCATCGGACCAATCGAGGAGATGGCGGTCAATATCGACGATTATTCCGTCGTCCCGCCTTATAAGGAACTGCGCCCTTTTGCCCACATCATTCGAATGCAGCATGCCGATATCCTGGAAGCGGCGCAGATGCGGCAGGATTTTACAGCAAATGTATCCCATGAGCTCAAGACTCCGCTGACCGCAATATCCGGCTACGCGGAGCTGATGGAGAACGGTATGGTCGGCACAGCGGAGATTCCGGAATTCTCCGCCAAGATCCGGCAGAATGCGGAGCGGCTGCTGTCGCTGATCAACGATACGATCCGTCTGTCCGAGCTGGATAACGGCGTCAGTCAGGAGTCCACGGAGACTTTTGATCTGAATGAGCTGGCGGAACGCTGCGTGGATAATCTGAAGATCTACGCGCAGAAAAATGACGTCAGCATCGCCTGTGTGGGTGTGTCCACCTGCATCACGGCCAATAAAGACATGATCGCGGAGCTTATCGATAACCTCTGTAACAATGCCATCCGCTACAATGTGAAAAACGGCAGCGTCACCGTCCGGGTGGGCGCGGAAAACGGCCACGCCTTCCTGCAGGTCAGCGATACCGGTATCGGTATTCCGAGAGAACACCAGGACCGGGTGTTTGAGCGTTTCTACCGGGTGGATAAAAGCCGGTCCAAGCAGACCGGAGGCACCGGTCTGGGGCTTGCCATCGTCAAACATGTGGTGGCGATTCACAATGCGGAGATTACCTTAAACAGTCAGGAAGGAAAAGGCACTGAGATCACGGTGACCTTCTGAAAAAAGAGGATGTTTCTATGAAGGAGCATCCTCTTTTTTGACGGAGTCCCTCTTTCCGGTGAAAAAAGAAGAATCCATAGAGGGTTTTGCAGTTTTTGTCGGATTATCCTGCAAAAATGTTTGCTTTATACAAGGATATCTGGTAACATAAGTGCATGTATGTTCTTCTGCGGCCGTATCTGCAGGCGGCGTGCCAGAAGAGCGTGGATATTTATAGCAACATGATGATTCATTTTAATTTACGCAAAAGGAGAATGGGGTATGAAGAAGAAAATTATGAGTTTGGTTCTTGCGGCAGCCATGGTCATGGGACTGGCAGGCTGCGGCGGTTCAGGTGATAACGCGGCAGAATCCACCGGAGCAGACGGCAAAAAGACGCTGACGGTAGCCATGGAGTGCGGATACGCGCCGTATAACTGGACACAGTCCGATGATTCCAACGGCGCTGTGCCGATCAAGGACAGCAACGACTATGCCTATGGCTATGATGTGATGATGGCAAAGAAGATTGCCGATACGCTGGGATACGATCTGGAGATCGTGAAGCTGGACTGGGATTCTCTGGTTCCGGCCGTACAGTCCGGCAGCGTGGATTGTGTCATTGCGGGACAGTCCATCACTTCCGAGCGTCTGCAGATGGTTGACTTTACAGAGCCGTATTACTATGCGTCCATTATCACACTGGTGAAGAATGACGGAGCGTATGCCAATGCGCAGGGCGTGGCAGATCTGGCGGGAGCCACCTGTACTTCCCAGCTGGGAACAATCTGGTATGACGTATGTCTTCCGCAGATTCCGGACGCTGACATTCAGCCGGCACAGGAGTCCGCGCCATCCATGCTTGTGGCACTGGACAGCGGGCGTACCGACGTGGTTGTGACCGATATGCCGACCGGCATGGCAGCCCTTGTCGCTTATCCGGACTTTAAGCTTCTGGATTTTGCAGGCACAGACGATGATTTCCAGGTGTCTGAGGAAGAGATCAACATCGGTATCTCCGTTCAGAAGGGCAACACGGAACTGCTGGATGCGATCAATTCCGTACTGGAAACTATGACGACAGAAGATTACGACACGATGATGCAGGAGGCCATCTCCGTACAGCCTCTGTCTGAATAAGAAGTCAGATTAGGAGGATGAACGAATGATTTCCGAAATGAATTTTCTGGAGGGATCATCTATCTTCTCCAGAATTATGGCATATCGTTTCTGCAGGGGGCCGGCACTACGCTGGCCATTGCCATTGTCTCCACAATCATCGGATGTATCATCGGTTTTGCCGTGGGTGTCGTACAGACCATCCCGATTGATAAGAAGAGAGACAGCCTGCCGAAGCGGTTTATTTTGAGACTGGTAAAGATTATTTTCAAGGCTTACGTGGAACTGTTCCGGGGAACGCCTATGATCGTGCAGGCAGTATTTATTTTTTACGGTGCCGCACAGGTGTTTAATATCCATCTGGGCATGTGGCAGTCCGCTTTTCTGGTTGTGTCCATCAACACCGGCGCCTACATGGCGGAGTCCGTCCGGGGCGGTATCATCTCTGTAGATCCGGGACAGATGGAAGGCGCCAAAGCCATCGGTATGACCCATGTGCAGGCCATGCTGTATGTTATCCTGCCGCAGGCCATCCGGAATATCATCCCGCAGATCGGTAACAACTTTATCATCAACATCAAGGACTCTTCCGTGCTGTCCGTCATTGGTATCGTGGATCTGTTCTTTGTACATAAGAGCGTGGCAGGCGCGCTGTATACTTATTTTGAGTCAGCGACCATCGTCATGTGTATTTATCTGGTGATGACCGTCATCTCTTCCCGCCTGCTTCTGCTGTGGGAGAAGAAGATGGACGGAAACGATAACTATGAGCTGGTGGACGCCATGGGTGTGGGCACGCAGTTCGGAGAAGAAAGAAAGGGGAGATTATAAATGGATCAGACAAACAATATTCTGGAGGTCTCCCATCTGGTAAAAAGCTTCGGTTCCCATGAGGTACTCAAAGATATCGACTTCTCTGTGAAAAAGGGAGACGTGATCTCCATCATCGGCGCTTCCGGCTCCGGTAAATCCACCATGCTTCGCTGTATCAACCTGCTGGAGACGCCGACAGGCGGCAGCATCTACTATCACGGCGAAGATATCACCGACCCGAAGATGTCCGTGCCATCCTACAGAGAGAAGGTGGGCATGGTGTTCCAGAGCTTCAATCTGTTTAACAATCTGACGGTTCTTGAGAACTGTATGATCGGACCGGAGAAGGTGGCAAAGAAGGATAAGGAGACAGCCCGCAATCTTGCCATGCAGTTCCTGGAGAAGGTCGGCATGGAGCAGTTCATCAACGCGAAGCCGCGGCAGCTCTCCGGCGGTCAGAAGCAGAGGGTGGCCATCGCCCGGGCTCTTGCCATGGAACCGGAGATCCTGCTTTTTGATGAGCCGACTTCCGCCCTCGACCCGCAGATGGTCGGCGAGGTACTGAACGTCATGAGTACGCTGGCTGAGGAAGGCATGACCATGCTCATTGTCACCCACGAGATGACCTTTGCCAGAGATATCTCCAGCCATGTGATTTTCATGGCAGACGGCGTCATCGAGGAAGAAGGAAGCAGCGCGGAACTCTTCGGCAATCCAAAAAAAGAAAAGACAAAAGAATTCTTAAGCCGGTTCAGAAATCTGTAACAGACGACGGCAGAAGCGTTTATGAGCGCTTCTGCCGTTATTTTTTTCGCTTTTTTCTGCGGCGAAAAGGAACAGGCTGCCGCATCGATGGATGCCGCAGCCCGCCCGAAGAGAGAAAAGTATGAAAAAATCTATGACTGTCAAAGCAGCCGTCGCCGTTTTGACGATGTCAGTATACACTACGATTGTATAATCTGTGTCAAATTGAACGAACAATTTCCTGACAAATCCCGTAAGGATTTCGTAAGAAATATAGATTGGCACAGCGGTCGAATATCGCTTTTATAGCGTGTCTTACAGGCCGCGCAGCCTGCCGCTTTCACGGCAAGAATCACAGGCCGTGCAGCCTGCTGTTTTCCCGGCAGGAATCATAGGCCGCGTTGCCTGCTGTTTTCCCGGCAGGAATCATAGGCCGCGCAGCCTGCCGTTTTCCCGGCATGGCTCATAAACCGAGGAAGGTGGCGGCCAGCCGCACAGCCATACAGCAGAGGACCCCCAGGGAAGTTGGAAGGACGGCGGCCAGAAGCGTCCATTTGAAACTTCCCGTTTCTTTTTTGATGGTCAGCAGAGTGGTGGAGCACGGCCAGTGCATCAGAGAAAACAGCATGGTGCACAGAGCGGTGACGGGAGTCCATCCGTTGGCTGTGAGAATCGCTTTTATCTCCAGCAGATTGCCCGTGTCGGTGAGGGCGCCTTCGGACAGATAAGTCATGAGAATGATGGGCAGCACAATCTCATTTGCCGGAAATCCCAGCAGGAACGCCAGGAGGATGACGCCGTCCAGCCCCAGCAGCCGTCCGGCCGGGTCAAGAAAGTCGGAACAGATGGCAAGGAGGCTCTCTGTCCCTACGGTCACATTTGCCATGATCCAGAGGAGGGCGCCTGCAGGGGCGGCGACGGCGGCAGCGCGCCCGAGAACGAAAATCGTCCGGTCCAGCACGGAGCGCAGGAGCGTCCGCCCAATCTGCGGCCGCCGGTAAGGAGGAAGCTCCAGCGTGAAAGCAGAAGGAACTCCCCGCAGTACCGTATCGGAGAGTAGCCGGGTAGCCAGAAAGGTCATGGCAATGCCAAAAACGATGATGGCCGTCAGTCCCACAGCAGACAGGAGGGAGGAAAAAGGAGACGGTTCCGTTCCCACAAAAAACAGGGTGATCAGAGCAATCAGCAGAGGAAACCGTCCGTTGCAGGGCACAAAATTGTTGGTGAGGACAGCCAGCAGCCGTTCCCTCGGCGAATCAATGATCCGACAGCCCACCACACCCGCCGCATTGCAGCCGAATCCCATGCACATGGATGACGGCCGACGGCAGCGAAAGAGCGCAGGACATTTCCCGGGCGGCAGAAGTTGGCGGATGCACCACCCCGTTGGGGGATGCTGGCAGACGTTATCGGGTGCTCCACTCCGTTGGCGGATGCTGTCGGATGCACCACCCCGTTGGCAGTATGAGACAGACCGTCAGAAGATATCCTGAAGAATAAGGGTGACCCGGTCTCCATCGAGACAGATACGGCGGATCAGGAGAGCCAGGCAGGCACGCCGGTCCGGCAGATCGCCAAAAAGAAGAAGATGCCGCAGCAGAGCGTTGGCAGTAAACATGCTCTGCTGTCCGGCGTCTTTTTTTGGGGCGGCGGCCGTTGGCGTAAAATCCACCGGGCCTGTCGGCGCCGCCGTGTTGGCCATAAATCCAGCTGCGTGCACTGTCGCCGCCCTGCCTGACACAGATTCCGCCGTGCGCATCGGCTCCGTCGCGGCGCCATCCGGCACATTTCCCGGTGGTACTTCAAACCGTAGCTGGCACAGAGTGTCGATGACAAGGGCGTCCAGTTCCGGGATGCGCCACTTTCGATTGCCGCAGGCCGGTGCGTCGGCGGGCCTCCAGTCTGCCCCGGCCGGCTCTGCTTGGCAAGCCCGATCTTCGCCGGGCAGTGTGCAGGCGGGTTCCCGACTCGCCCCGGCCGGCTCCGCTTGGCCAACTCGATTTTCGCCGGGCAGTGTGCAGGCGGGCCTCCAGTCCGCCCCAGCCGGCTCCGGCCCGGTTTGCGGCTCCGTGCTGGCCGCAATCTTCTCCCGGCGGCGTTTTCGGCGGCCGCCGCAGACATACCAGCCGTGCTCCCCGTGGAAGCGGGCGCCGCATTGTCCGCAGATAAGCAGGCCGGAAAGGAGGGTCCGGGGCGCGAAAGGGCGCGAACCGGCGGAAAGGCTGCTTTTTCGTTCCTGCAGGAGGGCCTGCGTTCTGGAGAATAATTCCTCCGGAATGAGCGGCGGATGGAGACCGGGGTATGATTCGCCCTGGAATTTCACTTTTCCGAGGTATACCTCATTGACAAGTACATGGCGGATCTGGGTCTCGCTGCTCCAGCCGCCGGATGCGCCGTAGCGGGCCTGCATATGAAGCCAGCAATCGTGGATGGAAGCGCCGCGGCAGAACCGCTCAAAAAGTTCCCGCACCTGCCGGGCCTTCTTCTCGTTGACGATGAGCCGCCCGTCCACGTAGTCGTAGCCGACGGGCGCCGTGGGACCGCCGTGGTAGTATCCGTTTTTGGCGCGGGCGATGCGGCCCATGGTAAAACGCTCCGTGATCTGCTCCTTTTCCAGCTGGGCAAAGACCGAGAGCATGCCGATCATAGCGCGGCCCAGCGGGGTGGAAGTGTCAAAATTTTCGCAGACGGAGATAAAATCCACCTTCCGCGCCAGAAAATAATCTTCGATGAGCATCAGCGTATCCTTCTGGCTGCGGGACAGGCGGTCAAGCTTATAGACGATGACCAGATCATATTCCGGGAGCCTTCGCAGCAGCTCCTGCAGGGCGGGGCGGCGGAGATTGCCGCCGGAATATCCCCCGTCCACGTATATTTTTCCGATGACGATATCCTTTGCCTTACAGAAAGCCCGCAACCGGGATTTCTGCTCCTCAATGCTGTAATTTTCTTTTTGATTTTCCGTGGAAACACGGACATAGCAGGCCGCAACGGACATGGGTCCGCCTCCCCGGAATCCTGTTCGAAATAATGTATGACGTTTTGGAAAATGTGATGCGGTACATTTTTTAATCGGGCAGCGGGCGGAAGGATTCCTGGCAGGAGAAATGCTTTCCCAGACGTGCGATACATTTTTTCAAAATGTACAAAAGGCGGGAGGAACAGAGACGGCCTGTCGTTCATAAAGAGGAACAGAGACAGCCTGTCGTTCATAAAAAAGATAGGGGAGATGTGCCGGGAAATGTTCTGTTTTCATGCCGGATTCTGCCGGATGGATAAAGAAGCAGGTCCCGGAAAAAACAGGAGGGGACGATAGTGGATGTGCTTATAGAAAGGCCGGACGGTTCGGTCTGCGCGGACCCGAAAGAAATCTTTGTGAGAAAAAACAGCCGGACAGAAATTCTTTTTGCGCGGCTGGAAGAAGAAAGGGAAAAAATTCTGTCGGAAAATGCGGAACAAGATTCAGATTTATCAATACTATGATAGTACAGAAATCCAAAGCGTGAAAGCTGCGGCGAAGCATTTGCCGTAACGTGAGAAACGTGAGATTTCTGGCAGCTACGGGGAGGGATTAGATGCGAATCAGCAGTAAAACAAAAAAATGGGTCAAATGTGCCGGGATCCGCGCAGTGAGGACGGTGGCGCAGACGGCCGTGGCGGCCATCGGAACGGCCACAGTCATAGATGAGGTGGATACGATGACCGTACTGTCCACGGCGCTGCTGGCGGGAGTGATCTCTCTGCTCACCTCACTGGCGGGACTTCCGGAACTGAAGGAGGAATAAGATGGCAGACTATTATCCGGATATTTCCCATCATCACTCGGTGGATGACTGGGAGAGGGTGGCGGACCACTGTCCGTTTATGATCACGAAAGCAACGCAGGGTACGTCCTTTGTGGACAGCGCCATGGCCGGTATCGTCCGGCAATGCGAAAAGCGGGGAGTGTACTACTGGCTGTACGCCTATCTGAATAAGGGCGACGAACTGGCGCAGGCGAAGTTCCTGGAAAAGACCTGCCGGGATAAGATCGGAAAGTATTTCATGGGCTACATTCTGGATGTGGAGGCGGGCAATACGGCTTCTGGTGTTCAGAAGGCCATGGATTATCTGAAGACGCTGCCCCACAAAATGATGCTCTATACCATGTATTCGCAGTACGACCGATACAAAAATATCATTGCGCTCCGCCCGAAAAAATGTGCCTGGTGGGAGGCAAGATACGGCCTCAACAACGGCCGTTATGACGCGGCCTATCCTTGCCACAGCGGCGTGGACCTGCACCAGTACACGTCAAACGGCACCTGCCCGGGATTTGACGAGAGGATTGATTTGAACCGGATCACGGGACAGGGGAAGAAAGAGAAATGGTTCCTCACACCGAAGAAAAAGACGGAAGACGGAGGAAAAGAACCGCCTGCGGGAGAGAGCGGCGCGGGCGGACAGCCGGGAGGAACCGGCGGCGCTTCCGGAGGCGGAACAGGAGCGGGAGGAACTGGCGGAACCTCCGGCAGCGCTTCCGGAGGTGGAACAGGACAGGAAGGAGGGGACTCGGTGAAGTATTTTAGTACGCTGAAAAATCAGGCGGTAAAAAATATTGCGGGATTTCTCCATAACCGGGGATTTGGAGCGGGAGAAAAAAATCTGTCAAAGATCGCGGCTGCCAACTGCCAGACGAAAGAAGTGCGGGAAGCCCTGTTTGCTCTGGCGAGAAAGGGACGGCTGATTAAGCCGCAGGGATTAAACAAGAGAGACGTGGAGAAATAAAGCCGGATATCCTGCCGCGTCGGGCAGATAATCCGAAAGCCATGTCGACTCAGCCGGACAATCCGAAAGCCATGTCGACTCAGCCGGACAATTCGAAAGCCATGCGCCTCAACCGGACAGTCCGAAATCACGCGGCCGAAGACCATGCACATGGTCAGAGCCTGCTTGCCGCAGGCCCGGCAGCACTGGAACGGTTTATCCAGGTTGTAGGCGATGCGGGGGAGAAAGCCGCTGTCTTCCAGCAGGGCAAAGAGCGGGAAGAAGATTGCCATGGGCGGCAGCATGACGGAGACGACCCAGGCCACCACCCGGTACAGACCGAGGACGAGAACGCCGTGCAGCCATTCGGGCGCGTGGATGCGGGTAAAAAACAGCGTCAGCAGATCCTGTATGGCAAACAGCCAGTGCCCCAGATAATCCGACACCACATTTGCTCCGCAGATGGTGATCCAGAAAACGACAGCCAGTGCAGTGAGCATGATGGGAAAGGCGGTGATCCGGCCGGTGAGAATCCGGTCGGAAAGCAGATCCTTTCGTCGGACGGCCAGGAGACGGGCTGCGGGCGCCTGTTCCTGATGAGCGGCGCAGGACGCACAGGAGACCGTTTCCCGGCTGATTTTTTCGGCCAGGGAGACCACCGTACTCACGATGGCGTCCTGCCACGGCGACACGCCGGAAAAGCAGCGGAGCAGCTGTTTTCTTGCCAGAGAGATACCGTGAAGAAGTTCGGGGTCTCCTAAAAAGTCTTCTCCGAGCAGTGCGGTGATCTGCCGGAAAGAAGAACAGTTTTCCTGCAGAAACTGCAGGCTGAGCCACCGGCTGCTCAGTTTTCCGCCTGTCTTTTCTCCGATCATCGGTTCGATCATCTGCAGGGCCTGTTCGATGGCCTTCGGGTATCGGATTTTGACAGGCGAGGCATGATAATCTTCGGCGGTGACCCGGGCCATCGCTTCCATCAGGGGGAAGAGTGTCTCTTTCTGTCTGGCGCAGGTTCCCACCACGGGAACGCCAAGGCAGCGGGAGAGCCGAGGAAGGTGGACCTGTATCTGTCTGCGTCTGGCTTCGTCCATCAGATTGACGCAGACGATTACCCGGGAGGTGATCTCCAGAATCTGCAGGACCAGATTGAGGTTCCTCTCCAGACAGGAAGCGTCGCAGACGACGACCACCGCATCCGGCTGTCCGAAACAGATAAAGTCCCGGGCGGCCTCCTCCTCGGCGGAACGCGCCGACAGGGAGTAGGCGCCGGGTACATCGATCAGGTCGTATTCCTGTCCGTCAAAGCGAAAGCTGCCCCGGGCGTTGGAGACGGTTTTGCCCGGCCAGTTGCCCGTGTGCTGGTGCATTCCGGTCAGCGCGTTAAATATACTGCTTTTTCCCACATTCGGATTGCCGGCAAGGGCGATGACTCTGCGCCGGGCGTCTGTTGTGGACATATTTTTCTCACGGAAATCCGGAGCGTGTATGCCTGTGGAGCTTCCTGTCAGTCCCATGTGGCTGCCTCCCGGGAAACGTGATTGGCCGGGGAAGCTGTGCGATCCTGCGGCGCGCTGATCCGGATGTGCCGGCAGTCTTTTTTTCGCAGAGCGACAACGGCTCCGCGAATCAGATAAGCGCAGGGGTCTCCGAAGGGACTGCATCCCAGACAGACGACCTCTGCGCCGGGAGTCAGGCCGATATCCAGAAGACGGCGGCGCATGTTTCCCGTCGTCGTCAGGCCGGAAACCAAAGCGCGCTGCCCGGGCAGGAGGGCGTCTAAACAACAGACGCCCGTTGCGCATTTTTCCGGAAAAGTAAGAGGTTGTTTATATGATAAAACAGATGAGTGCCACATAAAATGTACACCTCTTCATGGAAGGTTCCTGTTTTATGGTATTCAGGCGGGGCGGGTGCGTGAAAAGAAAATCGGAAGACTTATGTCTTTTCCGGTCATTTCAGCACGATATCCCCGTCGTCGCAGTGGACACGCAGTACATTTTCCAGGGAAGTACCGGTCTGGCGGTAACTGCTGACGTCCTCATCTTCATAGCGGGTGACAGCGCCGCCGGTGGCCAGAGAATGACTGAGCTCGATATCGCCGTAGTCGGTGGTAAGCTCCATGGACAGCTCCGCAGTCTGACTTCCAGTCAGCTGGAAGGAAGCGTCGCCGTAGGAGAGGTTGAAAGTACAATCTCCGCTGAAAGTGGTGCCGCTGCAATACAGATCCCCGTCGCCGGACTGGAAGGTGACCGTACCCAGAGAAGAATTCCGGGCGGTCACATCGCCATAGGTGTTGTCGATGACGGACTGTGCCGAAGTTACATTTTCCAGGGTGAGATCCCCGTCGCCGAGGGTCAGTTCCGTGGAAGAAAAGGTTCCGTCCGTGACACTCAGGTCTCCGTAGGAAGACTCCGCCGTCAGCTGACCGCCCGTGACGCCGTTTAGGATCACATCGCCGTCGCCGGTGGAAATCGTCGTGTGAGAAAGGGAGACGCCGGCCGGGATATACAGGATGACCTGGTCCACAGGGACCGGAGCCTCCTCTGTCCGCAGGCTGCCGGTGAGCAGGCCGGCAAGAAAATGGTAATCGATGCCGACGAAAAAGCCGGATTCGCCCGAGTGGTCTTCCTTGATGGAAAGGGTTCCGTTTTGCAGAGTATATTGAAGCGGGTCCGCTTTTCCGCTGCCGTATACACTGTAGGACAGATAGCAGCCATCATCCTCCGAAGGGAGAACGAGTACGTCCATGTCGATCACATCAATATTGAGAGCGGAAAAGTCATCAAGGGGCATCTTCTCTTTCTGATACAGCTGTCCCGAGAAAGAGCCGGAAGAGCCGAAAGCCTCCGCCGCCGGGGAGCCGAGAAAAGAAAATCCTCCGGTGACTATGCCGATGGCAAGCAGCATGACGCCCAGCACACTCAGGATTGCGGTGGTAAGCAGTACACGTTTTGTTAATGTATTCATATCAGTTCTCCTTCCTTTTTCCGATCATTTTCTGGATGAGCCGCACCAGCCAGGTGATAAACCATTTGCACAAAAAGAGGCTGGCGATAAAAAGCAGGCAGCCAAGTCCCACACTGAGCAATCCGCCGCCGGTGATCACAAGGAAGCCCGGCAGGGAGACTGTGAGGAGAGCGAAGGCCCGGATCACAGAATAAATCCCGACGAGGACCATGGACACACTGCAGATAAAAATACAGAGGACTACGCTCACGACGATCGCCACGCCGGCCAGCAGCAGAGTAAAGGCGGCTGCCGCCAGAGGCAGAGCAACGGGAGCGGCAAAAATGGCGAGGCAGACGATCAGCAGGATGCGAAGCGGCGAATCGCTGCGTCGTCCCTGAGGGATCGGATCGCCGCTGCGATATCGGCGGCTTTGGCCTTTGTCGCCTGTAGAAGAAGAGGCGCCTGTCTTTTCGTCGATGAGAGCGGAAAGCAATTCCGCGGCCGCTTCCCGTGGACTGCCCAGTTCCCGGATGGCTTCGGCCTCATGGTTGGGACCTGCCTCCTCAAAATATTCGGTGAAATATTCCATGGCGTTCTTATAGTCGTCCTCAGGCAGACGTTTCAGATATTTTTTCAACTCTTTCAGATAGGTTTCACGATTCATTTTTTCAACCTCCCTTCAATGATTCCGTCAATCGTATCCTTATAGATCTTCCATTCTTTTTTCAGATAGAGCAGCTGACTTCTGCCCTCTTCTGTGATGGAGTAATACTTGCGGTTCCTGCCCTGAAACTCCTGATTGTAAGTGGAAACGTATCCTTTTTGCTCAAGCTTACGCAGGATGGGGTAGAGGGAAGATTCCTTGATGCTGGCCGCCAGCTTGACAGTCTGGCTGATCTCATAGCCGTAGGAATCACCGCCCTCCACAATGGACAGGATCAGACATTCGAT
>DXEQ01000276.1 GCA_019114885.1 Candidatus Anaerobutyricum stercoripullorum | reverse complement strand
GCGGCTCGGCAAGACGGAGCTTGCCATCCTGCGTCTGGCGGTGTTTGAGATGCTGAAAGACGACGACATCCCAAAAGGGGTGGCAATCAACGAGGCTCTGGAACTGGCGAAGATTTACTGCAGCGAGGATGCGCCGAGATTTATCAACGGCGTCCTTGCCAAGCTGGCATAGCTGCGGCGAACGGTACTTTGAATTGAGGAAGATATGCAGGCGGCGCGAAAACGGAATATGGTGTTTTGCGCCGCCTGTTTCTTTTTTGTGTGAGATTCCCGTCAAAGAGGCGGCAGGAGGAACAGTATGAAGCAGATATTTACCGTCTCACAGATCAACGCCTATATCCGGCGGATTTTTGACAGTGATTACGCACTGCGCCGCATTTTTTTAAAGGGCGAGGTGTCCAACTGCAAATATCACTCTTCCGGTCATCTGTATTTTTCGCTGAAGGACGCGGGAAGCGCCATCCGCTGCGTCATGTTCGCGGCGGACAAAATGAAAGGCCTTCCCTTTCGGCTGGAGAACGGTCAGATGGTCATCGTGCAGGGCAGCGTCTCCGTGTTTGAGCGGGACGGGTCTTATCAGCTGTATGCAAAAGAGATTGAGCTGTCTGGCGCCGGAGAGCTTCATCTTCGCTATGAGAAGCTGAAACAGGATCTGTTTGAGGCGGGATATTTTGATTTTGACAGAAAAAAGCCTTTGCCCCCGTATCCGGAGAAGATCGGAATCGTGACGGCGCTGACCGGAGCGGCCATCGAGGATATCAAGAGCATTGCCGCAAGGCGCAATCCTTTTGTACAGCTCTATCTTTTCCCGGCAAAGGTGCAGGGAGAGGGAGCGGCGGAAAGCATTGCAAGGGGAATCCGGTACTTTGACCAAAGAGGTGTGGATGTGATCATCATCGGCCGGGGTGGCGGTTCCATGGAGGATCTGTGGGCGTTTAATGAGCGGATTGTGGCGGACGCGATTTATTCCGCGAAGACGCCGATTATCTCCGGTACCGGCCATGAGATTGACATGACCATCGCGGACTATTGCGCGGATGTGCGGGCGGCGACGCCGTCGGCAGCCTGCGAGCTGGCCATCCCGGACGTGTACGCGCTTTTGCAGCAGATTGACTATTACCGGGACGGGCTGGACGCCCGTATCCGTCTGCACGTGCAGGACTGCCGCCAGAGACTGACGGAGGCCGGACGGCTTCTTGCCGCGAGACATCCCGGCACGAAGCTTTTGCAGCAGAGGATGCACCTTGAGAGCCTTCATGATCGGCTTCATCAGGCCATGGAGCGCAGACTCGCCGGGGCAAGACATGCCCTTTCGCTGCGGGCGGAGCGGCTGAACGGTCTGTCTCCGACGGCGCGGCTTACAGGCGGTTATGTGTTCGCGCAGGATGAAAGAGGACGCCCGGTGGCGTCGGTGGAGCAGCTGACGGTGGGAGAGCCGTTCTGGCTGATCTTCTCCGACGGCAGAGCCGAGGTGGAGCCGGTCTCGGTCCGGAAGGAGACTGCCGATGGGAATACCAGGGCCACGGAGGATGCCCGGTACATTTCCACAGAACAATACGAGGAATAAATGATGGCGAGAGCAAAGTTTTCCATAGAAAAAGCATTTGAGGAGCTGGACGAGATCTTAAGCCGGCTGGAAGACCCGGATTTAAGTCTCTCCGATTCCATGGAATATTACAAGAAGGGCGTGAAGCTTCTGGATAAGTGCGGACAGGCCCTGGATAAAACGGAGAAAGAGATTATTGTATTACAGGAGGGAAAAGATGGAGACGTCCCTGAAGGAGAAGATTGAGAAAAGGACAAAAGAGGTGGAGAGGATTGTCTACTCCTATCTCCCGGCGGAAGAAGGATATCAGAAGACAGTCCTGTCGGCCATGAATTATACGATGAAGGCAGGGGGCAAGCGGCTGCGGCCCATGCTGATGGATGAGACTTACCGGCTGTTCGGCGGGGAGGACCGGGCGCGCGTTGAGCCGTTTATGGCGGCCATCGAGATGATCCATACCTACTCGTTGATTCATGACGATCTGCCGGCTCTCGATAACGATGATTACCGCAGAGGCAGAAAGACCGCCCATGTGGTCTACGGGGAAGCCATGGCCATTCTGGCGGGAGACGCCCTTTTGAATTACGCGTTTGAGACGGCGGCGAAGGCTTTTCGGGGTACAGAAGAAGATATCGTGACGGCGAAGGCTTTCGGCATCCTCACGAGGAAGCCGGGTATCTACGGCATGATCGGCGGTCAGACGGCGGATGTGGAGTCGGAACACCATACGATTCCGTTTGAGGAACTGCTCTTTATCCACGAGAATAAGACGTCGGCATTGATCGAGTGCGCCATGATGATCGGAGCCGTCCTGGCCGGTGCTTCCCCGGAGGAAGTGCAGGTGGTGGAGCAGATTGCCAGAAAGACCGGCCTTGCGTTCCAGATTCAGGATGATATTCTGGACCTTACCAGCACGGCGGAAGAGCTGGGCAAGCCGGTGGGAAGCGATGAGAAGAATGAAAAAAATACCTACGTGTCCATGAAGGGGCTGGAGCAGTCCCGCGAGGATGTGATGCGTTACACAAAAGAGGCCATTGACGCTTTTGATTCCCTGCACCGGGAGAACACCTTCCTGCGTGACCTTCTGCAGTATTTGAGCGGAAGGAAGAAATAGGGAGTCCCGGAGGATAAGCTATGGGTCAGATACTGAATAAGATACAAAAAGCGAACGATATAAAGAAGATAGCGCCGAGGCTCTATCCGGCGCTGGCGCAGGAAATCCGGGAGTTTCTCATAGAAAATGTAAGCCGGACCGGTGGACATCTGGCTTCCAACCTGGGGGTGGTGGAACTCACAATGGCGCTGCACCTGTGTCTGCATCTGCCGGAAGATAAGATCGTCTTTGACGTGGGGCATCAGGCTTATGTGCATAAGCTTCTGACCGGGAGAAGAGACGGTTTTGAGAGTCTGCGCCAGAGCGGCGGCATGTGCGGATTTCCAAAACGCAAAGAGAGCGACTGTGACTGCTTCGGCACCGGACACAGTTCCACTTCCATTGCGGCCGCCATGGGATTTGCGGCTGCCAGGGATCTGAAGCAGACAAAGGAGACCATTGTCGCCGTCATCGGGGACGGAGCCCTCACCGGAGGACTAGCCTTCGAGGCGCTCAACAATCTGGCAATGTTCCGGAAGAAAAAGAAGAACATGATCGTCATCTTAAATGACAACAACATGTCCATCTCTGAAAATGTGGGCGGCATGAACCGGTATCTCAACGACATCCGCTACCGGAGAAGTTACGGGGAGTTCAAGGACAACGTGGAGCAGGCCATCAAAAACATCCCGGGTGTGGGAGACAGCATGGTGCGCACCATACGCCGCTCCAAAGATTCCATCAAACAACTGCTGCTTCCGGGCATGCTTTTTGAAAATATGGGCATCACTTATTACGGGCCGGTGAACGGCCATGATATCGCCGCCATCATGCAGGCGGTAAACCGCGCCAGACAGATGGACGGGCCGGTGCTGATTCACGTATTTACAAAAAAGGGCAAGGGATATCCGATCGCGGAAAATAACCCGGAGAAGTTCCACGGAATCGATCCTTTTGACATAAAAACGGGGAAACCGCTTAAGAAAAAAGCGGGTGCAAGTTATACGGATGTATTTGCAAGAACCCTTCTGGATATCGCCAGAGAGCATAAAAATGTGACGGCTATCACAGCCGCCATGCCGTCCGGCACGGGACTTTCCGCATTTAAGGAAGCGTTCCCGGAACGTTTTTTTGACGTGGGTATCGCGGAAGAGTACGCGGTGACCTTCGCGGCGGGGATGGCTGCCTCCGGCATGCGGCCGGTGGTGGCGGTGTACTCCTCTTTCCTGCAGAGAGCCTATGACCAGATTCTTCATGACGTGTGCATCCAGAAGCTGCCGGTGTTCTTCTGTGTGGACCGGGCGGGCCTTGTGGGTGCGGACGGGGAGACACATCAGGGACTGTTTGACATCTCCTATCTGTCCAGCATCCCGAATCTTCTTCTCATGGCGCCGAAGAACCGGTATGAGATGGAGGATATGATGCATTTTGCGATGGAGTACGACGGACCGGCCGCCATGCGGTATCCGCGGGGAGAGGCCTCGGAAGTGCTCTCCGACTGCCGTCCTCCGATCGAGATTGGCAGAAGCGAGAAGATCCGGGACGGAAAGGAAGTGGTCCTGCTCTCTGTCGGCAATATGATGGACGAGGCGGTAAAGGCGCTGGAACTGCTTAAGGAGCAGGGAATCTCAGCCGGTCTTGTCAATGTGCGTTTCCTGCGTCCGATCGATGAGGAGATGCTTCATGAGCTGGCGGAGAGATACCCTCTGCTTGTGACTCTGGAAGAAAATGTTCTCTCCGGCGGATACGGGGAGGCGGTCTCTTCTTTTCTGCACAGAAACGGGTACGCCAGCCGGCTGCTCACATTGGGGATTCCGGATTGTTTTGTGGATCACGGCAGCGTGGACTGGCAGAGAAAAGAAATGGGAATTGACGCGGCTTCCATTGCCGGCCGCATTTTAGAAAAGGTGAGGGAATTATGAAGCAGCGTTTAGATATGATTCTGGTACAGAAAGGGCTGGCGGCTTCCAGAGAGAAGGCAAAGGCTATGATCATGTCCGGCGTCGTCTACGTCAACGGACAAAAAGAAGACAAGGCAGGCAGTACATTTGATGAGAAGGCGGCAGAGACGGTGGAAGTCCGGGGCCACACGCTCAAGTATGTGAGCCGGGGCGGCCTGAAACTGGAAAAAGCCATGGAGTGTTTTGATCTGACTCTTTCGGACTGCGTATGTATGGACGTGGGCGCTTCCACGGGCGGTTTTACCGACTGTATGCTGCAAAACGGAGCGGTGAAGGTATTTTCCATCGATGTGGGAAGAGGACAGCTGGACTGGAAGCTGCGCAACGATCCCCGTGTGGTCTGCATGGAGAAGACAAACATGCGCTACGTCACACCGGAGGATATCGGAGAACCGGTGGACTTTTCTTCCATCGACGTGTCCTTTATCTCGCTGACCAAGATTCTGCTGCCGGTGAAGCAGTGTCTGAGAGAGGGCGGAGAGGTTGTCTGCCTGATCAAGCCGCAGTTTGAGGCGGGACGGGAGAAGGTCGGGAAGAAAGGCGTGGTGCGCGATACGAAAGTGCATGAGGAAGTCATCGCCCTGGTGATGGATTATGCCGCTTCCATCGGTTTTTCTCTTCTGCATCTGGATTACTCGCCGATCAAGGGGCCTGAGGGCAATATCGAGTATCTGCTCCATCTGAAAAACACAGAAGGAGAGCATCGGATTGACAAACAGCTCATCCCGACGGTGGTACGTGCTTCGCACGGGGCGCTGGACCATTGATGGCCGGAAGAATGACCAACAAGACAGGATAAGTGAGACGATATGAAGAATTTTTTACTGATTCCAAACAGACAAAAGGATACGGGGCTGGCGCTGACCGGCCATATCAGGGATACCCTCATCGAGATGGGCGCCGTGTGCCACATATATGACGGATATTATAACGATGTAAGTCCGATTCAGGTGCCGGAGAACACGGAGTGTATCCTGGTCATCGGCGGCGACGGGACCATACTGGCGGCCGCGGGCCGTCTGGTGGGGCAGAATATTCCTCTCCTCGGCATCAATCTGGGGACCCTGGGTTTTCTTGCCGATGTGGATTTAAAAGAACTGCCGGAGACGCTCAGAGATCTGGTGGAAGACAGATATGAGTTGGAGAAGCGGATGATGCTTCGGTGCAATATATACCGGAACGGAGAGAGGTCCGGGTCCTTTACCGCCCTCAACGATTTTGTCATCAGCCGTCGTTCGTTCTCCCGGATGATCGGATTATCGGTGGAAATCAACGATGTGCGCATCGAGCAGTATCACGCGGACGGCGTCATTATCTGCACGCCTACCGGGTCCACCAGCTATAATCTTTCTGCCGGCGGTCCGATCATCAACCCGACCTGTCGGAACTTTGTGCTGACTCCGATCTGCCCGCACTCCCTCGCTTCAAGAAGCGTGGTGTTGGATAAGAAGGATGTGATCACGATCACACTGGACAATATCCGACAGGGACAGAGAGAGGAAGCGGTGATCTCGCCGGACGGACGGGAGGGCGTGGTGCTCCGCCCGGGCGATCAGGTGAAGATCTACAAGGCGCGGGAGAGCACTCCTTTTATCAAAGTGAAAGATGTGAGCTTTATGAAAATATTAAAGGAAAAATTGTTATAGAGAGGATCGTATGAAAGGAAAAAGGCAGAAAAAAATACTGGAACTTATTGAAAAATATGATATCGAAACCCAGGAAGAACTGACCAGACGTCTGGCGGAGGAGGGTTTTCCTTCCACCCAGGGCACTATTTCCAGAGACATCCGGGAGCTGAAGCTCACCAAGGTGGCCGGAGAGGGCGGCAGACAGAAGTACGCGCCGATCCTCACAAAGGATCTGCACGTTTCCAGCAAGTACCGCCGGGTGCTCTCGGAAGCCATCTTACATATGGAAGACGCGGGCAACCTTCTGGTCATCAAGACGGTCTCCGGCATGGCCATGGCCTGCGGCGCGGCCATTGATTCCATCTCCATGAAGGGCGTGATTGGCTGTATCGCCGGGGATGATACGCTCCTTTGCGTGGTGAAGGACGCGGCCATGGTGCCGGATGTGATCAATGAAATCCAGCTTATCATAAAAGGATTGGAATAATTTTTTGCGGAGGACAGCATGCTCATTAATTTACATGTAAAGAATCTTGCACTGATAGAAGAAACGGATGTGGACTTTGCCGGTCATCTGAATATCCTGACCGGAGAGACCGGCGCGGGTAAGTCGATCCTCATCGGCTCCATCCAGTCGGCGCTGGGCAGTAAGATTCCGAAGGATATGATTCGGAAAGGTTGTGACAGCGCCCTCATTGAACTGGTCTTCCACACCGAAAGCGACGTGGTCAGACAAAAAATGGACGAATTTGACATTCCATTTGAGGACGGCGAGATTATTATTTCCCGCAGAATCACAAATAATAGAGTGATAAACAAAGTAAATGATACCAGCGTGACGGCGGCGCGCCTGAAAGAATTGTCGCCCTTTCTTCTGGATTTGAGCGGCCAGCACGAGAACCAGCTTCTCTTAAAACCGCAGAACCATCTGCGGATTCTGGATGATTACGGCGGAGAGGAGATCGCTGCCGCCAAAAAAGAGACAGCCGGTCTGTTCGGACAATACCAGGAGACAAGACGGCTGTTGAAGGAAGAGAACATTGGCGAGGAAGAACGGCTCCGCGAGATTGAATTTTTAAAATATGAGATTCAGGAGATCACGGGCGCCGCGCTTCGCGAAGGAGAAGATGAGGAACTGGAGAGTCTTTTTGAGAAGATTTCTCATTCCCGGGATATTCTGGCTGCCTGCGGCTCGGTCTACGATATGACCAGCGGCAATGCTGCCAGCGTGGAATCCATCCTTGGCAAAGCCATCCGCTCCCTGTCCGATGTGACAAAATATGACGAGGGCGTCAGCGGTCTCATGGAAGAACTCTCCACGGTGGACGGTCTTTTGAATGATTTTAACAGAGATCTGTCCGAGTACATGTCTTCCATGGAGTTTGACGAGGAGACTTACGCGCAGACGGAAGAGCGCCTGGACCTGATTCATCGTTTGAAGGCCAAATACGGGGACAGTGTTTTTGCCATTCTTTCTTACCGTGAGAAGGCGGAGAACCGTCTTTCGAATCTGGAGAATCTGGATGAGAGGATAGCGGAACTGAAGATGCAGCAGGAGAAATTGCAAAGCAGTCTGACGCACGCCTGCGAACATCTGACGGCGCTCCGGCAGAGAGCGGCGCAGCCGCTGGCTGACTCCATTAAGGAGGCGCTGCTCGATCTGAATTTTAATGAAGTGCGTTTTGAGATTGCGGTGACGCCGGGAGAGGTCTACCGTGCCGACGGATGGGATCAGGTATGTTTTATGATATCCACCAATCCGGGCATGGACGTCCGGCCGCTGCAGGAGACTGCCTCCGGCGGTGAGCTTTCCAGAATCATGCTGGCTATCAAATCGGTGCTGGCCGATGAGGAAGAAGTGGAGACACTGATCTTTGACGAAATTGACGCGGGAATCAGCGGAAGAACCGCCCAGAAGGTCTCCGAACGTCTCTCGCAGATTGCCAGAAAACGACAGGTCATCGCCATCACCCATCTGCCGCAGATTGCCGCCATGGCGGATGCGCATTATCTCATTGAAAAAACCAGCGACAAT
>DXEQ01000275.1 GCA_019114885.1 Candidatus Anaerobutyricum stercoripullorum | reverse complement strand
ATCTGCCCGACACAGACGGATCAGACCATGATCTTGACCGCCATATCTTTGCCAATCGCCACACGGGAATCCTTCACGTTGACAATCATATTCCCTCCCGTCTGAGAGATCACCGTCACCGTTCCTCCTGTCACAAATCCAAGATTCTCCAGAAACTTCCGTGTTTTTTCTTTTCCTCCGATTCGTTTGATCACATTTGCTTCGCCTACACCGGCCATCGTCAGTGGCATCATCTCATCCTCTTTTCTTTCTGTAGTGCTGCCGCAGCCAGCCGTCTTTCGGCCTGCCATCGGGCAGAGCACCGAACCCCCCGGACCGAAAACTTCCCGTCCCGGAGGGACATGTGCTTAGTGCGTGTTGATATTGTTTCTCATTGCAAAGTTAGTATATACTAATCTTAATAAGGTGTCAATAACATTATTGAGAAAATGTATCAATAACAGCGTCAAAAAAGAAAAGCTCCGCCCTGTGCGCACACAAAAGGCGAAGCTTTCCATCGGACCGCGCATGACGGCTGCATTCCGTGACAGGCGGTTCTTTTCTTATTCATCCTGTTTCATATACTTAATCCTGTTTCATATACTGCTGGTTGAAGTCATCCTGTGCCAGCGGCCGGCTGTAATAATAGCCCTGCCCCTGATCGCAGCCGATCTCACAGCAGAACTGTTCGTTGGACGCCGTCTCGATTCCCTCCACCACCGTGGAAATCCGAAGCCGCTTCGTCAGCTGCACGATCTCTTCCATGACTGCCCTGAACCGGGTGTTTTTCTTATCAGAGGCTTCCAGGAGAAATCCTCTGTCCAGCTTCAGCTCGTCAATCCGGAGATTCCCCAGCACGTTGAGGGAAGAATATCCGCTGCCGAAGTCATCCAGCGAGATACGGAAGCCCTGCCCCCGGAGAATCCCGATCTTCCGGTTGAGCTCCTCCACACTTTCTGTGGCAAGTCCCTCCAGAATCTCCAGCGTGATAAGCTGATCCGGTATCCCATACCGTTCCTTCAACTCCGTCATGACTTCGATGTAGTCTTTCTCATAGAAGAGCAGCTTGGACTGATTCACCGAGATGCCGATGGGTTCCATCCCGCTGTCCATCCACTCCCGGATCTGCCGGCAGGCACACTCCACCATATACAGATCCAGCTTCGCGCAGAATCCGTTATTCTCAAACAGCGGGATAAACTGATCCGGATAGATCATGGAGCCGTCTTCCCGGATCCACCGCACCAGCGCTTCCGCGCTCTTTAACCGCCCGGTCTTAAGATCGGTCTTCGGCTGGAGGAACATCTTAAACTCACTGTCCTGCAGTGCCTGATGCATGTGGGTCTCCACATAGTTCTCAATCTTCTCCTTCTCGTGGAGCTGCGAATCATAGAACCAGACATTATTCTCGTAGGAACCCCGGGCCGTGGTGAGGGCAAACATCACATGGGTCATGAGCGGCGTCACGTCCTTCTCCTCCTCCTGGATCACCACACCGCAATACAGAAGAATCCGGTAGTTATTGTGATGATGGCTGGAGATATCGACGATCTCATCCATGATCTGCTGAAGGCGGCCAAGAATCTTCTCCCTGTCCTGCTCCATGAGACAGAGGTAGTACAGATCCGCCCGGTCTCTGGCGAAGAACTCGCCGGTCTCCATGTTTTTATCCAATACTTCCTTGATCTCTATCAGCAGCCGGTCCGCATACTCCCGGCCGAAGATCTCGTTGATAAACTTAAACTGGTGCACGTTCAGCGCCACCACCGATACGGCGCTGCCGCTCTCGAGACATCTGGACAGCCTCCGGTTAAAGTACGTGAGATTCTTGGCACCGGTCAGGGAATCATGGTAAGCCTGATACCGAAACCTCCGACTGCTTCGTCTTGCCAGCCGGAATCCGTAAAACAGCAGAAATACCACCACCAGAAGCACGCAGGCCACCGCCGCCACCATGACCGCCAGCATCGGATAAGAATACTGATTCCTCTCCTGCAGCGTGCTGACGCACATCAGATACCAGCCATGCATCCCCACCGGATCCAGAAGAATCTGGTACCGCTCGCCGTGATAGCGGAAGGAGGAAAAGATTCTCTGGTTATTCTGCATCTCCTTTTTCAGCATATCCTTTTCATCATCGTCAAAATACGGGCCTTCAAAAATATTGTTAAGATTTTCTTTTACCACCGCGTTTTTGGACTTGACCAGAAAGTCTCCTTCCGTCCCGATCAGATGGAGGTATCCGTTACCGCCAAGGACCGTATTGCCGTCCAGGATATCCGTGAAGATATCTATCTGATCGCTGGCGATCAGCACGCCTGCCAGCTCTTCCTTTGTATAAACAGGAACCCCGTACACAAAAACCCGCCGATTCACCGTCTCACTGTAAAACAGGCGGGATACGGATTTCTCTCCTTCATAAGCCTTTTCCACCACAGGGTGCGCCGCCTCATTGAGATTCTTGTAACTCACATCCATGCGGGTGCCCAATCCCCGGGTGGAGATTGTCCCCTTGCCGTCCGGATAAAAGAATGCCATGGTCAGGAAATTGTTCTGCTCGTTGGAATATTCCAGACGCTTTGCAAACTCGTCCTCATCTTTAAGCATCTCTTCGGAAATGAAACCTGACAACGTCTCCAGATTCTGAAAGTCCGCTTCAATCTGCTTAAACAGCCGGTTCTTGTATTCCTCCGTCTCAAAGGTCATCTGCTGTCTTGCCGACGCATTCATGGCCTGAAGCAGAAAATACAGCAAAACTCCCGCGGCCACAATCAGAACCAGGCTGACAACCGCCACCAGCTGTATCATTTTTTTTGTCTGAAAATCTATCTTCTTTTTCTTCATCCTGTTTTCTCCATCTGTCAGTATAGGTCATGTCATTTTTCTCTATTATACATGATTCCGTTATTTTTTTTCATGTAAAAAACAGGTTTTTTTATTTTTTTGCTCCTTTATTCACCGATATTTCATGGATTTTACAAAAATATGCGATTTTTCCATCAAAACAGAAAATATACGGCAGAAAGAAAAAGAAAGAGAACCGGCTGATGCAGCAGATAGCAGAGCAGACTGTGTCTGCCAATCCACCGGAGAGCCGGAACGTGCCCCTGCTTCAGAAAATGTGGCAGCGCGGCCGTCGTCTGCGGCTGACAGGAATCCGTTCTTTCTGTCACCGGCCGGTCTGCCCTGTCTCCGGCCAGACGCGCCTTTTTATCCGGACAACCGCCTTCCGTCAGGCAGCGGTGCAGAAAATATCCCGTCAGATAGAGGAAAAGCCACGGAAACAGAGAAAAATAATCCGTGGAATAGAAATCTTTTGCCGGGAATCCGAAAAATGCGGAAAAAAGATTCCGATACCATCCATCCGGCAGAGGAATCCATCTCCATCCCTCAAACCCCAGACAGCCCCGGTTTACATTTCTTGTGAGCACAAAAAGAAGGACGGCCGTCAAAAATCCCGGCACCGCCCGCATCCGCAAAAGCAGCGGATGAAAAAAAGTGGTCAGAAGTGACGCCGTTCCGAGGAAAGTCAGAACGCCGAAAATGACGCGGTCCTGCGGCAGAAACAGACAGGTCACCGCCGTGACAAGAGCGCCGGCGCCAAATACCAGCAGTCCACGGCGGTATTTTTCTCTGCCGAAAGGCCAGCAGAAACCGGACAGCAGGATGAAAGACCAGCAGATACTCTGCTGCCACACATAGCCCGCCGTCCCCCGGTACCATCCGGCGTCCACTCCGAACAGATAGACCAGATCCCACATGGCATGGTAGAAAAACATGCTGAGAAAAACCAGTCCCCGCCCTTCATCCAGCATAAGATACCGTGCGGTCTTTTGTACATTTTTTTCTCTCCCATCTTTTCTTCCCATACCTGTGGGACCTCCCTGTCCGATCTGTTTTGTTCTTATCACGATCCGGTCACACCGGCTGTACGTTTTTCTCCTTTTTGCGCCGTCTCACACCCTGATTCACCGCATCCTTCCACAGAGACGGATGGAACAGAATCAGAAGCGGGAACAGCTCCAGTCTCCCGGCCAGCATATCAAAGCTGAGCACGATCTTGGAGAGGTTGGTAAGGTGCGCAAAGTTCGCCATCGGTCCCACCTGCTCCAGACCCGGACCCACGTTGTTGATGGTCGTGGCCACCGCCGTAAAAGTGGTCACCAGATCCTTGCCTTCCAGCGAGACGAGGAAGACGGAGAGCACAAACAGAATCATAAATGTAATAAAATATACGTTCGTGGAGCGGACCACCTCATGTTCCACCGGCTTGCCGTCCACCTTGATCTTCTTGATGCTTTTCGGGTGGATATAGGAATTGAGTTCCTTTTTCACCGTCTTTATGAGCAGCACAAAACGGGATACTTTGATACCGCCGCCGGTGCTGCCAGCGCAGGCGCCGATAAACATGAGCAGTACAAGCACCGTCTTGCAGCTGCCCGACCAGAGATTAAAGTCCGTGGTGGCAAACCCCGTCGTGGTGATGATGGAGCCCACCTGAAACGCCGCATGCCGCAGCGCATCGGCAAAGCCCATCGCCGAGCGGCACAGCGACCATGCGATAAAGGCCGTCGCCGCCAGAATCACCAGAAAATAATACCGGACTTCCTCGATGGCCGCCGCCTTTTTGAACTTCCGAAACAGAATCAGATAATAAGCGTTAAAGTTCACTCCGAATAGGATCATGAAAATGGTGATCACCCACTGCAGATACGGAGAATAGCTGGAGATACTGTCGCTCTTGATGGCAAATCCCCCGGTACCCGCCGTGCTGAATGTGATCGTCAGCGCGTCATACAGCGGCATGTGGCCGATCAAAAGCAGCACGATCTGCACCAGCGTCATGCCCACGTAGATGATATACAATATCCGGGCAGTGTATCGAATCTTCGGCACCAGCTTGCCCACGGACGGTCCCGGGCTCTCCGCCCGCATCAGATTGATGTGGGACCCGCCGCTCAGCGGGATGACGGCCAGCAGAAAGACCAGAACGCCCATGCCGCCGATCCAGTGTGTGAAACAGCGCCAGAAATTCAGCGACATGGCCAGCGCCTCCACGTCCGTTAAGATGCTGGAACCGGTGGTGGTAAAGCCGGAGATGGTCTCAAACATGGCGTCCACAAAGGATGGAATCGCCCCGGTCAGATAAAACGGCAGACAGCCGAACACACTCATGACGATCCAGCTAAGCGCCGTGGCCACACAGCCCTCTTTCAGATAAAAGACCTGGCTTTCCGGCTTCCGGATGGTCGCCGCCGTTCCGAGGAAAAAGCAGAGGGCTGCCACGCCCAGGATGACATATCCTTCCTTCTCCCGGTAGATCACCGCCACAACGCAGGGCAGAAGCATGAGGATGCCTTCAATCCTCAGCACCTGTCCCAAAATGTATCGAATCATCTGTTTATTCATAGCGACCTCCACTCCGTAAAATATCCTGAATATCTTCAAATCCTGAGTTGGTGGTCACGATGAGCACGGTATCACCCTCTCTGATACAGTCCTGTCCGCTCGGGATCAGAATCCTTCCCTCCCGGTAGATGCAGGAAATCAGCAGATTCTTTTTGAGCGGAAGGTCCATCAGCGGTACATCGGTCACTGCCGACGGAGCGTCCACCCGAAATTCGATGGCTTCCACCCGGGAATCATACATATGATACAGACTCTCGATATTGCTGTCCATGGAATTCTTCTTGGCACGGACATAGGCGATGATTGCCTCGGAGGTGATATATCTCGGATAGATCACGCTGTCCAGATCCAGCCCGTTGATCACATCTTTGAAGGTGATGCGGTTGATCTTGGTGATGATCTTGGCGTTAGACACCTGTCTTGCGTAAAGGGTCAGCAGAATATTCTCCTCGTCAATTCCCGTGAGCGGCACAAACGACTCCACCCAGGAGATACCTTCCTCTTCCAGAAGTTCCTGGTCCGTCCCGTCGCCGTTGATGATGACCGCCTCCGGCAGCAGAACGCTCAGTTCCTCACAGCGGCTCTTATCCTTCTCGATGATCTTCACGGCGATTCCCATAGGAATCAACTGCTTGGCCAGATAAAAGGCTCCCTTGCCGCCTCCGACGATCAGCGTATTGGCCACCCGGTTTGTCTGAAAACCGATCTGCTTAAAAAACGGCTTCGTCATCTTCCGCGGGGCCACAAAGGAGAGGACGTCTCCCTTTTGGATCTGGAAGTTGCCGTCCGGAATATAGACTTCCTTTCCTCTCTCCACGGCGCAGACCAGCACCTGCGGCGCCAGCTTCTCCCCCATCTGGGCAATCGTCATACCGTGAAGGACGTTATTATCCGGCACGGCAAACTTGATCAGCTCCGCCTGTCCTCTGGCAAACGAATGGACTTCTTTGGCCGACGGCAGATACAGAAGGCGCGCCGCCTCTCTGGCTGCCTCCAGTTCCGGATTGATGATGATGGCAAGACCCAGCTTCTCCCGCAGATACGCAGCCTCCTGACTGTAATCCGGCGTGCGCACCCGGGCGATGGCCGCGCAGTCGCCCACCTGCTTTGCCACAATACAGCAGAGCAGATTGAGCTCGTCCGATTCCGTCACGGCGATGATCAGATCGGTCTCCTCGATTCCCGCCTCTATCAGCACACTGTAGCTGGCTCCGTTACCCGCCAGCCCCATGATGTCATAATAATTGGCAATCTCCTGTATCCTCTCGGCGTCCTTATCTACGATGATGATATCGTGTCCTTCTTTGGACAGCTGTTCCACCAGAGTCTCTCCCACCTTGCCGCAACCGACAATGATGATCTTAAGTCCCCGCTTAACAGAAACTTTCTTCCCGAACATTCTGTGTTCCTCCTGTGTTCTCATATTTTTCTCTCATAGTTTTTGACCAATGTTCATATCACAGAGATTATACACCGAATGAAAGAAAGTCTCAAGAAAAAAGAAAGCCGTGGCCGCAGCCACAGCTTTCTTTCAGGTCATCCCGACAATCGCATCAATCGTCGTCATCGTCCCAGCGATCATCATCGTCATCGTCGTCGTCATCCCAGCGGTCATCATCGTCGTCATCCCAACGGTCATCATCGTCGTCATCCCAACGA
>DXEQ01000274.1 GCA_019114885.1 Candidatus Anaerobutyricum stercoripullorum | reverse complement strand
ACGAACAGTGGATTACAGGGAAACTTTCCAGAGAAGAAATATCTGTTGCCACCAAAAACAGATATGACAGAAAATTTTCAGAATGTATGGAAGTGTTCGGCAGGCGTAAAATAAAATCCGTGTCAGAATATGAAATTGAAGATTTCATTCTGAACATTATCCATGAAAAGAATCTGACTGCAAAAGGGTACAGTAATCTCAGGACACTTATTTATGGGATCTTCAAGCTGGCAAAAAAGAAAAAGTACATTGATTTCAGTATCACAGAAGTGATCTCTGATATGGAAATCTCAAGAAAAGCATTCCGAAGAAATCAGCAGCCGGATGAGGCACTGGTGTTTTCCGAGGAAGAAACTGACCAGATCATTCAGTACATTATTTCTTCGCAGCTGGATCTTATTAATCTCGGACTCCTTCTGGCGTTTAAGACGGGTGTCAGACCTGGTGAGCTGGCCGCACTGAAGAAGGAAGATTTCTTGGATAGAAGTGTTGATGTACACAGAACAGAGATCCATTATCAAAATGAGGATGGCGAAAATGTGTATGAGGTACGGGATTTTCCAAAGACAGAAGCCGGCATAAGAACCGTACTGATCCCGAAACAGGCGTTATGGATTGTAAAAGAGATTAAGAGGCAAAATCCGTTTGGCGAATATGTGTTTATGAAGAACGGGAAGCGGATCCGGACTTACAGTTTTACGTGGCGGTTGAAGTCCATCTGCCAGAAACTGGATATTCCGGTCAGGTCGCTGAACAAAATCCGGAAAACATACGGGACGATCCTGCTGGACAGCGGTGCGGAAGAATCTTTTATTATTTCTCAGATGGGGCATACGGATATTAAGACTACAAAGAATTATTACTACAAGGATCGGAAGAGCATGAGACAGAAGATCGAAGCGATCGATCAGGTGGCGGGTCTCTGATGTCAGGTGTATCAAAAGTGTATCAAAGTGTATCAAATGCAATGTGCCGCAAACGCAGTAACCACAAGGGATTGCGGGCTTTTAGGCCGAGGTTCGATTCCCCTCGGAGTCACTTGAAAAGCCCGTTTTTACGGGCTTTTTTCGTGTCTGATCTGGCGGTTAGCAGGAGCGATCAGAAATCAGAGACAGAATGTTTATAGGAAATGTCAGAAATATCCTGCCGATAAATCCGGATAAAATCCCCGCAGCGCATTCATGATGAGTTTAAATGTAAGTTCCGCCATGTGCTGTGGGCTGACAGAAGATCCTTCCGACAGCCAGGTCTTGACCAGACCGATGCAGCCAGAGAGGCAGAAGGCATAGTAGTATGTCAGGTCGTCCATCTTCTCCGGAAATGTCTGCTTCAGTGCGTTCAGGCTGTGCTCGGAGAGGAGTGCTTCGATCCGGTGCAGGAAGGAGATGTCGCCGTTGGGCCCGAGCAGGGCGGCGCAGATGTCCCGGTTTTCTGCGAGGATGGAGAAAATATCCTCGATGAAGGGAAAGCTGTCTTCATTGAAAGGGCTTACCGGGTGGGTGTGGATCAGGTCCTCGATCTCCCCGGTCAGCTCATTCTCGATCTTTTCCATCATGTCATAGATATCCGTATAGTGCAGATAGAAGGTGGAGCGGTTGATATCCACTTTTTCCACCAGTTCTTTAACCGTGATCTCCTTTATGCTTTTTTCTTTCAGAAGCTCAGCCAGTCCCTGACGGAGCTGGGCCCTTGTCTTGCGGACCCGCCGGTCCATATTTTTCGCCATGGTACAGTTCTCCTTTTTTAATTTCTAAAATAAAAATAAATAATGGACACTGTGTCGCTTATTTATCCATTAACAGACAAAACCGTATGACATTAATGGTTGTATCTTTTCTCTCGTTTCACTATAATTCATCACGTGAAGAAAATCAACACAATATCTATTAATAGAATAAATGTTGTGAAATAGAAGGGAGATATGACAAATGCTGAAACAGGAATGGCGTAAACTGTTTAAAAATAAAATCCTTCTGATCGTCACCGCCGCAGTCATCGCGATCCCGACGATCTATACCACACTTTTCCTCGGATCCATGTGGGATCCGTACGGGAATATCGACAGGCTGCCGGTGGCGGTCATCAACCATGACGTGCCGGTCACCTATGCGGATCAGGAACTGGACATCGGAAAAAATCTGATGGATGAGTTGAAAGACAATGATGCTCTGGACTTCTGGTTCCCGTCGGAGACGGAGGCGCAGCAGGGGCTTAAGGACGGCGCCTACTATATGGTCATCACTATCCCGGAGGACTTCTCGGCCCATGCCGCATCGCTGACGGACGCGCATCCGGAGAAAATGACGCTGGCCTACGAAACGGATCCGGGGACGAACTATATCGCGTCCAAGATGAGTGAGACCGCTATGAAGGAACTGGAAAGCTCGGTGCGGGAAGAGGTGACGAAGACCTATACGGAAGTTCTGTTTGACAAGCTTGCAGAGGTGGGCGACGGAATGCAGGAGGCGGCGGACGGCTCGGGTGAACTGAAAGACGGGGCGGACCGGCTGGCCGACGGCAGTCAGACGATCACGGACAATCTGCAGGTGCTCGCGGACAGTGCCCTTGTATTTGCAGACGGCAGCAGGGAACTGGAAGTGGGACTGGGACAGTATACGGACGGCGTCAGCGCCGCGGCAGCCGGGGCGGAAGAACTGCAAAGCGGCGTGAACGCACTGGACAGCGGGGTAAATGATGCGCAGAAAGGCGGTTCGGATCTGGCGTCCGGCGCGGCGGATGTGGATGACAACATGACGGCGCTCAATGCCGGACTGTCCGAACTGAATACGGCGGCGTCCAATCTTCCGGATGCGGCGGATGCACTCAATGCCGGTGCATCTTCATTGAGTGACGGCGCGGCTCAGCTCTCCGGCGGGATCGCATCCCTGTCTGACGGGGCGTCCGGCCTGAAGGACGGGGCAGATGCGGTCAGTTCCGGGCTTCAGGCCGCCGCTTCCAGGTCCCAGTCGCTGCGCGACGGGGCCGCCGGGATCAGCCAGGCGCTGTCGGCTCTTGCAGGGGCGGAAGGCGTGCCGGAAGAAGTAAAGGCGCAGATCGCGGCAGTGCAGCAGCAGGCGGATGCATTTTCGGAAGGACTCTCCGCCTATACTTACGGCGTCGATGATGCGGCAGCCGGGAGCGCACAGCTGGCGTCGAAAATCCCGGAGCTTCAGGAGGGGATTTCCGCCGTGCAGGACGGGGCGGATTCTCTTGAAAGCGGGATCGGGCAGCTTCAGGCCGGCACTTCCGCGTTGGCGGAACAGGCGCCGGCGCTGACCGGAGGCATCTCCACCGCCGCGTCAGGGGCGAACCGGCTTCAGAAAGAGGGAACATCGGCACTCCGGAAAGGCGCTGCGGCTCTGGACAGCGGTCTGGGAGAACTGGCAGAGGGAAGCGGAAAACTAAAAGACGGAACGGACGCGCTTGTCTCCGGAGCCGGGCAGCTCACCTCAAACAGCAAAGCGCTGACGGAAGGCGCGGCGAAACTTTTGGATGGAGCCGGCCAGATCAGCAGCGGGGCAGGAACGCTTTCGGCGGGCAGCCGTGAACTGGGCGACGGGATCGGCCAGGTATCGGAAGGCGCGGATACGCTTTCAAAAGAACTGGGAAACGGCGCGGCTCAGATCCGGGAGACGAATACATCGGATCAGGCGGCGGATATGTTTGCCGCGCCGGTGGATACGGAAGAGGCGCAGATCACCGAAGTGGCCAATAACGGCCATGCCATGGCGCCATACATGATGTCCGTGGGTCTGTGGGTCGGCTGCATCGCGTTCAGCCTGATGTATCCGCTGACCAGCTGTGCCGGGCAGATGAAATCCGGATTCCGCTGGTGGGTCAGCAAGGCGTCTGTGCTCTACCTGACGGCACTTCTTCAGGCGGTGGTCATGATCGGCGCGCTGCATGTATTTGACGGATTTACGCCGGTAGAGGCCGGAAAAACGGTTCTGGTGGCGTGTGCGGCGTCGCTGGCATTCATGTCGGTGATGTACTTCTTCACCAGCCTGCTGGGGCGCGTGGGCAGCTTCCTGATGCTGATCTTCATGGTGATCCAGCTGGCCGGTTCCGTGGGAACCTATCCGTATGAACTGTCCGGATCATTCGTGCCTTATCTTCATGACTGGGTGCCGTTTACCTATACGGTGGAAGCGTTCCGGAGCACCATAAGCGGCGGGGAGAGCGTCCGCGGCTGCCTCATTTTCCTGCTGGCGCTATTCCTTGTATTTACGGGGCTTACGATCCTTGAGTTCACCGTGCGGGCCCGGAAAGTGCGGGAAGGAAAGAACACATGGATGGTGTGGCTGGAAGAACACGGGCTGGCGTGACAGGTAAAATGTCAGGATAAGAACGGACAAAAATTGGAAGATCAGAATATTGTCTGGCATTGTAATCCTACAAATATTGTCCGGGTATAAACAGACAAAAAGTTGAAAAAAATAATATTGTAAGGTATAATGATTGCGCAGAGCTTCCTTCTCTACGCACGTGGTATAATGATTGCACATACGTGCAATCCAGCCCGGATCACGGGCTGCTCCGCTGCGCGGAGATTATACCGGCAAGCCACGGCTTGGAAAGTAAATGGCGCTGCGCGCCGCTTCCTTTCCTGCGCACGTGGTATAATAAAGACAATATTATTAAAGGATGTGAAATGTATGGAAATGATAAAGCGAAACCGCTATCTGGATCAGATAAGTCCGTTTATTGACAAAGATCTGATCAAGGTACTGATCGGACTCAGAAGGAGCGGGAAGACTATTTTGCTTTCACAGATCCGCGACATTCTTCTGGCTCGGGGCGTGCCGGAAAAAAATATCATAGAGATCAATTTTGAGTCACGGCGTTTTAAAAAACTTGAAGATGCGGATGCCTTTTATCAATATGTTATGGAGCGTGCAGAACAGGCAGGAGGAAGGGTTTATCTCTTCTTTGATGAAATCCAGCATGTGAAAGAATGGCACTCAGTCATCCCTTCGTTCAGGAGCGATCTGGATTGTGATATCTACGTCACAGGGTCAAACAGTAAACTGTTGTCGGGTGGACTGGCAACATATATGGCGGGAAGATATGTTTCTTTTCATGTGTATCCTTTTGTTCTGTCAGAGATACGGGAGTTTTACGAAAAAAACAGTATTCCGTACAGAAGAGAACAGCTTTTTGCAGATTATCTGAAATACGGCGGTCTGCCGATGCGCCTGCTGCTGCCGGATGAACATTCGGTGCGCACATATCTTGAGGATGTATATGATTCAGTTGTAATGAAAGATATTCTTTCCAGGCATGCGATCAGAAATGAAAATCTTCTGAGAAAACTTCTGGAATTTCTTCTGGACAATATCGGGAATCCGTTTTCTGCACGCTCTATCAGCCGTACGCTGAAGGCGGCAGGATTTTCTACTACAGTGGAAACATTATTGAATTATATTGATAAGCTTCAGGAAGGAATGATCCTGTCAAAAGTGGAGAGATATGATATTAAAGGGAAAAGCATTCTGGCTTCAACAGAGAAATATTATGCCGGCGATATCGGACTTCGCAATATAAATAAGGCAAGTGAGCAGACAGATTCCAGCAAGCTGTTTGAAAATGTAGTGTATCTGGAGATGCTGAGCCGGGGATACGACGTGAAGGTGGGAAAGCTGGGTTCGCAGGAAATTGACTTTGTATGTTACAAAGGACAGAAGAAACTGTATATTCAGGTCGCATATGTCCTTACAGAAGACTGTATCGCCAGAGAATTCGGAAATCTGGAGAATATTGACGATAATTATCCTAAATATGTAATCAGCAGCGATATCGTAGATATGAGCAGAAACGGCATTATTCATTACAATATTATTGACTTCCTGTTGGATAAACACGAAATATAGCGGCAGAACTGTCAGGCGAAGGGAGCCGGCACACGAAATCAGTGTGTCAGCTCTTTTTAGTTATTCTGGATTTTGTGAAAAAAGTATAAAATAAATGTGAAATCACCCTGTAATCCGTTGACAGATTTGTGGAACAGTACTAAACTGTCGTTTAGTTTGTTAACTAATTAATATGGATTATAAGGAGGAACTGCCATGAATCACTGCCGTGATGAGATACCCGCGATCGGGATGATGGGGATCGTCATGCACAAGATGATGAACCGGGCGCAGGAAATGTATCAGGAGTTTGACCTGAATAAAAGTCAGGCGGGCGTTCTTTTTACCCTGCATCAGAGTGATTCCATGTCCCAGAAGGAACTGGCGGCAAGGCTCAATGTGACGCCGCCTTCCATCACCGCTTCGATCCAGAAGATGGAGCGGGACGGATATCTGACCCGCCATCCGGATCCAAAGGATCAGCGGGTGATGCGCCTGTCCCTGACGGAGAAAGGGAAATCCTGCATCCAGGGCGTCCGGACGGTGGCGCAGCAGATGGAAGAGCTGATGTTCTGTAATATGACCGGGGAGGAGATCGAGCTCCTGAAGCGGCTGCTCCTTCAGATCAGTGATAATCTGGACCGGAAATAGATTAAAATAGATTTACAGAGAGGAAAGACTTGCCATGAAGAATTTATTTAAGTATGCGGCGGAGCACTGGAAGGCGCTCCTTCTGATCATCGCCGTGCTGTTTATCCAGGCGTACTGTGATCTGTCGCTGCCGGCCTACACGTCGGACATCGTCAACGTGGGCATCCAGCAGGGCGGTGTGGAGGACCAGGTGCCGGAACAGATCTCCGTGGAAGAGATGGACCGGCTGCTTCTGTTTGTCCCGTCGGATGAACAACAGACCGTTCTTGACAGTTATACGGAAGATGACAATACCTATGATGTGCCGGCTTATGTGATGAAAGCGGGCATGACCGATGAGGACATGACAGAACTCCGGGATGTGCTGGCGGGCCCGATGATGCTGACCGCCGGATTCGAGTCCGGAAGCGAGATGACCGCGCAGATTGAAGAGCAGCTGAAGGCCGCGCTGCCGGAAGGCATGGTCTCGGATGATATGACCGTATTCGATTTCCTTCTGATGATGCCGGAAGAACAGCGGGCAGGACTCATTTCCGGCATGGAGGAGATGACGGGAGAGCTGCCGGATACGATCCTCGACCAGGCGGCGGTGAGCTATGTGGGGTCCGCCTATAAGAATCTGGGAATCGATATGGACGGACTCCAGATACGTTATCTGGTGACGACCGGCGGGAAGATGGCCGGTCTTGCGCTCCTCGGGATGGCGGCCAGCGTCCTGGTGGGATTTATGGCGTCCCGGGTGGGCGCCGCCACGGGCCGGGATCTGAGAGGAAGGGTCTTCCGCAAGGTGGTCGGATTTTCCAACAATGAGTTTGATCATTTTTCTACAGCGTCCCTGATCACACGGAGTACCAACGACATCCAGCAGATCCAGCTGATCATCGTGATGCTCCTGCGGATCGTGCTCTATGCGCCGATCCTGGCCATCGGCGGAGTGATCCAGGTATTCCAGACCAATGTGTCCATGTCCTGGATCATCGGTCTGGCGGTGGTGCTGATCGGGCTGGTTATCCTGCTCTTGTTCCTGGTGGCCATGCCGAAGTTCCGCATCATGCAGTCCCTGGTGGACCGGGTGAACCTTGTGATGCGCGAGATACTGACCGGCCTGCCGGTAATCCGCGCCTTCAGTACGCAGAAGCATGAAGAGGAGCGTTTTGACCGGGCCAACCGGGATCTGACAAGGACGAACCTGTTCGTCAACCGGGCCATGACTTTCATGATGCCGGTTATGATGCTGATTATGAACGGGGTCTCCGTGCTGATTATGTGGAACGGCGCTCACGGCATCGACAACGGTCAGATGCAGGTGGGGGATATGATGGCCTTTATCCAGTATACGATGCAGATCATCATGGGCTTCCTGATGCTGTGCATGCTTTCCATCATGCTGCCCCGTGCGGCGGTTGCGGCCGACCGCGTGGAGGAAGTGCTCGCAAGCCGGACCGCCATCAAAGACCCGGACCGGGCGGAGCATTTTGCTGAAAATGAAAAAGGAGTCCTCCGGTTTGACCATGTGTCGTTCCGGTATCCGGGCGCGGACGAAAATGTCCTGGAGGACATTACATTTACGGCGAAGCCGGGTGAGACGACAGCCATCATCGGAAGCACCGGAAGCGGCAAGTCCACGCTGGTCAATCTGGTGCCCCGCTTCTATGACGTGACGGCGGGCAGCATCAAGCTGGACGGCGCGGACATCCGAAATGTCTCCCAGCATGAGCTGCGGGAGAAGCTGGGCTATGTGCCCCAGAAAGGCGTGCTCTTCTCAGGCGATATTGCCTCGAATATCCTGTTCGGTAATCCGGACGGCAGCGAGGCGGAGATGGTCGAGGCGGCCCGGATCGCCCAGGCGGAAGAATTCATCGAGGGCAAGAAAGACCGGTACAAAAGCCCCATTGCCCAGGGCGGCTCCAATGTATCCGGCGGGCAGAAGCAGCGTCTGTCCATCGCCAGAGCCATTGCGAAGCACCCGGAAGTATTTATCTTCGACGACAGTTTCTCCGCCCTTGATTTTAAGACGGATGTGACGCTCCGGAAGGCGCTCCGCCAGAAAACGAAAGAGAGCACGGTGTTGATCGTGGCGCAGCGGATCAGTACGATCATGAATGCGGAGCAGATCATTGTGCTGGATGACGGGCGGATCGCCGGCACCGGCACCCATCGGGAGCTGCTGGAGAACTGTGAGGTCTACCGGCAGATCGCCGCGTCCCAGCTCTCGGAAGCAGAATTACAAGCAGGAAAGGAGGCGGCTGCACATGCCTAGAGGAATGCACGGAAGACATGCCGGCACAGAGAAAGCCAAAGATTTCAAAGGGACGATCCGGAAACTGATCCGGTATATGAGCGCCTTTAAGGTCCATATGCTGTTCGTGGCGGTGTTTGCCGTCTGTGGAACTATTTTCAATATCGTGGGACCGAAGATTCTTGGAAAAGCGACTACCGAAATCTTCAACGGTCTGGTGAGCAAAGTGTCCGGAGGAAGCGGCATTGATTTCGGCCGGGTCGGGCAGATACTTCTGCTCACGCTGGGCCTGTATCTCATAAGCGCCCTGTGCACCTTTATCCAGGGGATCATTATGACCGGGGTGTCCCAGAAGACGACCTACCGGCTGCGCAAAGAAATCTCAGAGAAGATCAGCCGCATGCCGATGAATTATTTTGACACGAAGCCTGTGGGCGAAGTGCTCTCCCGGGTGACCAACGACGTGGATACGCTGGGGCAGAGCCTGAATCAGAGCGCGACCCAGATGATCACCTCCGTGACCACACTGATCGGCGTGCTGGTCATGATGCTGTCCATCAGCCCGCTGATGACGCTGGTGGCGCTTCTGATTCTGCCGGTGTCCATCCTGCTGATCTCTTTCGTGATGAAGCACTCCCAGCGGTATTTCCGCGGGCAGCAGGCCTATCTCGGAAATGTAAACGGGCAGGTGGAAGAGATCTACAGCGGCCACAACATCATCAAAGCTTTCAATAAAGAGGAAGACGTGATCCGGGAGTTCAATGAGACGAATGATAAACTCTATGACTCGGCATGGAAATCCCAGTTCTTCTCGGGCATGATGATGCCGGTCATGCAGTTTGTCGGAAATCTCGGATATGTAGGCGTGGCGATCCTTGGCGGCTTTCTGGCGATCCGGAAGACTATTGAAGTGGGGGATATCCAGTCCTTTATCCAGTATGTGCGCAACTTCACTCAGCCGATCCAGCAGGTAGCCCAGGTTACCAATATGCTGCAGCTCACAGCGGCGGCGTCTGAGCGCGTCTTTGAATTCCTGGATGAAAAGGAAGAGGATCAGACCGTGCCGGATCCGGTGTCTGTGGAAGGACTTCGCGGAAATGTGGAATTCGACCATGTACATTTCGGCTACAATGCCTACAAGACGATCATCAATGACTTCTCCGCGAAAGTGGAGGAAGGACAGAAGATTGCCATCGTCGGTCCGACCGGCGCCGGCAAGACGACCATGATCAAGCTGCTCATGCGCTTCTATGACGTGAACAGCGGGGCCATCCGCATCGACGGTCATGACGTCCGGGATTTCAACCGGAGTGAACTTCGGGAAATGTTCGGCATGGTGCTGCAGGACACCTGGCTGTTCCACGGTACCAT
>DXEQ01000273.1 GCA_019114885.1 Candidatus Anaerobutyricum stercoripullorum | reverse complement strand
GGGCTTCCCATAGCCGCCATCACCGCCTTGCTCACCCAGTTCTCGGAAGCGATCAGCTCGATATGGGAATTCTGGCGCTGTACTTCAGCCTTGATCAGATCGGCGATTTCGCTGTCCACCTTCTCGATTTCCTCTAATGAATACATCCTTCATCCTCCTTGTAAACCACATTTTCTTTCTTTATGATCTGAAAAGAAATCTAAAGCTGATTATACCCGATTCCGCTCTTTCTGTCAACGAGAAAAAGACATTTGTCCGTCTCTCAAAAATTTTCTTTGAAATATATTTGATTTTCTCTTGTTTTGCACCGGAATCATAAAATTTTTTTGACTAATTCCATGATATTTGCTTTAATATAGTAGAGAGTATTTTTTGCAGTTAAATAAGGAGCAGATCAGCATGAGAAATTTCGAATATTATACGCCTACAAAGGTGTTCTTCGGCAAGGATACCCACATGCAGGCAGGGGCTCTTCTGAAAGAGGCCGGATGCCGCAAAGCGCTTATCCACTATGGAAGCAGCCACGCGGTTTCCTCAGGACTTCTGGATGAGATCAAAAAAAGTCTCACCGACGCCGGCGTCGATTTTGTTACTCTGGGAGGCGTTGTGGCGAATCCCCGTCTTGGCAAAGTCCGCGAAGGGATCGAACTGTGCAGAAACGAAGGCGTGGATTTCATTCTCGCCGTAGGCGGCGGAAGCGTTATCGACTCTGCCAAGGCGATCGGCTACGGCGTGGCAAATCCCTGGACAGACGTATGGAACTTCTTTCTGAAAACAGAAATTCCTACTGCCTGTCTTCCTGTCGCCGCCATACCTACCATCGCGGCCTCCGGAAGCGAAATGAGCAATTCCTGTGTGATCACCAATGAAGACGGCTGGCTGAAACGCGGAAGCGTCAAAAGCGATCTCTGCCGTCCCCGGTTTGCTCTTTTGAATCCCCGGCTTACTTACACCCTTCCGCAGTATCAGACAGAAAGCGGATGCGTGGATATCCTGATGCATACAATGGAGCGGTATTTTGTCAATATTGAGACCATGGAGATCACAGACAGCATCAGTGAATCTCTGATGCAGACGGTCATCTACAACGCCCGTATCCTTATGAAAGAACCGGGGAACTACAACGCCAGAGCAGAGGTTATGTGGGCGGGAAGCCTGTCCCACAACGGACTTACCGGCTGCGGAACAGGCGGAGGCGACTGGGCCTGTCATCAGCTCCAGCACGAACTTGGAGGTCTTTATGATGTAGCGCACGGAGCCGGCCTTGCCGCGATATGGGGAAGCTGGGCACGCTATGTATATCAGGAGAATCCAGAGCGTTTTGCACAGTTTGCCACTAATGTATTCGACATTCCATGCTATTCTGATTTTGAAAGTACAGCCCTTGCGGGAATAGAAGCCATGGAGGACTTCTTCCGTTCCATAAAAATGCCTGTCAGCCTTCATGATCTGGGACTGGATCTGGACGAAAGAGAAATCCACGATCTGGCTTTCCGGTGCAGCTTCGAAGACACCCGGACCATCGGTGTTTTTAAACAGCTCAACATGAAAGACATCGAGAAGATCTACCTGATGGCACGATAATGCGAAGACAACCCCCGCCGAAAACGGCGGATATAAATGATTAATACAAGAAAGAAGGACCTGAATATGAACATCAACGACGCGAAACTGGAAACCAAATGTCTTCACGCAGGCTATATGCCTTCCAAAGGAGAGCCCTGCGCCCTTCCCATTTATCAGAGTACCACATTTAAATATGATACCACCGACGAAATGGGACAGCTTTTTGACCTGAAGGCAGAGGGATATTTTTATACCCGTCTGCAGAACCCCACCAACGATGCTGTAGCTGCCAAGATCGCCTCTCTGGAGGGAGGCGTCGCCGCCCTTCTTACTTCTTCCGGACAGGCTGCCAATTTCTATGCCGTTTTCAACATCTGCGAAGCCGGAGACCATGTGGTTGCCGCTTCCACCATTTACGGCGGAACCTTTAATCTTCTTGCCGTAACACTTCAGAAACTGGGGATCGAATGTACTTTTGTGGATACGGATTCTTCTCCGGAGGAGATCGCTGCGGCTTTCCGCCCCAACACAAAGGTCCTTTTCGCCGAAACCATTGCAAATCCCGCCCTTGTTGTTCTTGACATTGAGAAATACGCCAAAGTAGCTCATGAACACGGCGTTCCGCTGATCGTGGACAACACTTTCGCCACTCCGGTGAACTGCCGTCCTTTTGAGTGGGGCGCGGATATTGTTACTCATTCCACAACCAAATACATGGACGGCCACGCCATCCAGGTAGGCGGCGCCATTGTTGACAGCGGAAACTTCGACTGGGACGCTTACGGACATAAATATCACGGACTTACAGAGCCAGACGAATCCTACCACGGCATTATTTATACAAAACAGTTCGGCAAAAAAGCCTACATTACCAAAGCGACCTCCCAGCTTATGAGAGACCTTGGTTCCATCCCCTCCCCCATGAACTGTTTTCTTCTGAATATCGGACTGGAGACGCTTCCTCTCCGTGTGGAACGCCACTGCAGCAATGCTCAGAAGACAGCTGAATTCCTGGCTTCTCATCCGAAGGTATCCCGAGTGATCTATCCCGGCCTTCCGGGCGACAGATATCACGAACTGGCGAAGAAATATCTGCCCAACGGTTCCTGCGGAGTTATCTCTTTTGAGCTGAAAGGCGGACGCGACGCAGCCGTACGTTTTATGGACAGTCTGGATATGGCCAAAATCGCCACCCACGTTGCCGCTTCCAAGACAATGGTCCTTCATCCGGCAAGCCACACACACCGTCAGATGAATGACGAGCAGCTTGTTGAGGCCGGCGTTTCTCCGGGAATGATCCGCCTGTCCGTGGGAATCGAGCACATTGACGATATCCTTGCCGATCTCTCAAAAGCGCTGGAGAATGCATGATCTGAACTTAAAATCCGCCTGCGGCAATTATGTCTTTGTAGCGTCAGTATACAAGGGGCAACACGCTCCAAGCCGCAGGCAAAAACAGAGCGCAGATTCCTTTATCGGAAAATCTGCGCTCCTTTTTTATTTACAGTCT
>DXEQ01000272.1 GCA_019114885.1 Candidatus Anaerobutyricum stercoripullorum | reverse complement strand
CCTCAACAATTGCCGGAGCCAGCGGCTGCGTCACGTCTCCGATACCCAGACGGATAATTTCTTTGTCCGGATGCGCCTGGCTGTATGCCTCCACTTTCTTTGCGATATTGGAAAAAAGATAGCTGCCCGGTAATTTTAAATAATTATCATTGATTTTAAACATTTTTGTCTCCTCTCCGGCTGATTGCCTGATGCTGTTTATATCTATCCGGGTGTCTGCCTGTGTGCCGGCAAACTCCCGGCATTCCTTCTATTCTTCCGGATACTCGTAAAGTTCGCCGTCAAACACCTGTGTGGCAGGTCCGGTCATATATACCTGATTGGACTCCCTGTCCCATTCAATCTGCAGATCGCCGCCCAGCAAATGTACAGTAATCTGATTATCTGTTTTGCCGTTGAGAACGCAGGCCACCGTCACTGCACAGGCGCCGGTTCCGCAGGCAAGGGTCTCCTCGGAGCCTCTCTCCCACACGCGCATATTCACATTTTTTCTGTCAATGACCTCCACAAACTCCGTATTGATTCGTTTTGGAAAACGGGTATGATTCTCAAAACACGGACCGATCATGCGGATATCCAGATCTTTCACACTGTTATTCAGAAAAACCACTGCATGCGGGTTTCCCATGGACACGCAGGTAATATGATACTCTCTTCCGTTGACTTCGATCGGCACATTTACCACAGGATTTTCTTTATAGCGCACCGGAATCTTTTCCGGATCAAAGACCGGCTCTCCCATGTTGACGCGCACCAGAGAAACCTTCCCATCTTCCACTGTAAGTTTGAGACGCTTGATTCCTCCCAGCGTATCCACCGTAATCTCCGTCTGATCTGTCAGGCCATGGTCATAGACATATTTCCCCACACAGCGGATCCCGTTTCCGCACATTTCCGCCTGAGACCCGTCGGAATTATATATTTCCATCCGGAAATCCGCTTTGTCAGACGGGCGGATAAGGATAAGTCCATCGGAACCCACGCCAAAATTCCTGTTGCTGACAAACTTCGCCAGCGCTTCCGGATTCTTTACTTCCTCTTCAAAACAATTAATGTAAACGTAATCGTTGCCGATTCCGTGCATTTTCGTAAACTTCATCGCCTTCTCCTTTCGCATCTCTAAAACATATCCAGCACCATATGGGCAGTCTCCACCAGGTTAGTGCCGCTGTCCATACTCTGTTTCTGAAGATACCGGTGCGCCTCTTCTTCGGTGCAGCCGTTTTTCTCCATGAGCAGCTCTTTTGCCTGACTGATGATCTTTTGTTCCGCTGCAGTCCGGGTTTTGGGTTTCGTCCTGTCTTTTTTGATACGGCGGGCAATCTCTCCCTGAAGCTCTGCCACCAGATCTACCAGATCGAACCCTTTCATGGGCAATGGAAGCCAATTCACATCATCATCTCCATATCCCTGCCACTGCTCCCGTCTGGCGACTACGACCATCTCAAAATAATCGGGAAGGTATTCCCTCAGTTCATGGTACACCATGTCCACAAACCGGATACCGGAGACGATAACCCCCGCCTCCAGTCGTTCCACCGCTTCCATGGCGCGGGCTCCGGTCAGACAGACGGCTGCCACATCATATCCGTTTTTGACAAGAATATTTTTAATTTTTAACGCAACTTCTTTTTTCGGGAAAACAACAATTATATTTATCAATTCTTTCACCTGCAGCCATTAACATCCGGGGATCAAAATTTATACAGATACTCGTCGATCTCCCATTGTGAAACATGTTCACAATATTCGTTCCATTCTCTCTTTTTCGCTTCCAGGAACTTTCCGGCAATGTGCGGGCCGAGAATATTCTGCAGGAATAAATCTTCCTCAAAAGCGGCGCACGCCTCGCCCAGTGTCCTTGGAAGTTCTCCGATTTTCATGCTGCGAAGCTGCTCTTCCGTGAGCATATACATGTTGCGTCCTACCTGCTTCGGCGGCATCAGTTTATTTTTGATACCGTCAAGACCGGCTGCCAGACACAGAGCCATCACAAGATATGGGTTGGACGCGCCGTCCGGGCTTCGGAATTCCACCCGGGTTCCCGCTCCTCGCGCAGCCGGAATCCGGATCAGCGGACTCCGGTTCATGGCAGACCAGGCAATGCTCACCGGAGCCTCATATCCCGGCACCAGACGTTTATAGGAATTCACCAGAGGATTGCAGATACAGGTCATGCCGCGCACATGCTGCATGAGCCCTGCCACGAAATGATAACAGTCTGCACTCAGTCCCTCCGGATCATTTTTATCAAAGAAAATGTTCTTTCCGTCTTTTTCCAGCGACATATTGATATGCATGCCGGAACCGTCCACATTCTGAATCGGTTTCGGCATAAATGTGGCGTGCAGGCCATGGCGTTTTGCGATGGTCTTTACCGTCATCTTGAATGTCATAATCTTATCGGCAGTGGCAAGAGCATTATCATATTTAAAGTCTATTTCGTGCTGCGCCGGAGCCACTTCATGATGAGACGCCTCAATCTCAAATCCCATCTGCTCCAGATTAAGAATAATGTCCCGTCTTGCATTTTCTCCCAGATCCAGCGGAGTCACATCGAAATATCCGGCTTTTTCATGGGTGATGACCGTTGGCTGTCCGTTGTCATCGGTATGGAACAGGAAAAATTCGCACTCAGGTCCCACATCAAAGGTGTATCCCATCTCCGCGGCCTTTTCCAGTACCTTTTTTAAAATGTAACGGCTGTCGCCCTCAAAAGGAATCCCTTCCGGACGGTACACATCACACATAAACCGTGCCACCCGTCCGTGCTGCGGCCGCCACGGAAGGATCTCGAAGGTATTTAAATCCGGATACAGGTACATATCGGATTCTTCAATCCTCACAAATCCTTCGATGGAAGATCCGTCAAACATACATTTATTATCAAGAGCACGTTCCAGCTGGCTGGCAGGGATTGCTACATTTTTCAGCGCACCGAACACATCGGTAAACTGCAGACGTATGAACTGAACGTCATTTTCTTCCACGAGCTGTATAATATCCTGTTTCGTATACTTTTTCATGTCCATCCTCCATATTTGCGGATTACATTTATTTTCTATGCTCTTCCTCTATCTCCTTGTCGATACGTGCCACATCCACCAGAGACAAATCATCTCTGCAGTCAGATTCCAGACTGGTGAGCAGCGCGTTGGCAGTGTCGATGGAAGTCAGACAGGTGACTCCGGTCTCCACCGCATGACGACGGATGATGAAACCATCCTTGCTTCTCTCGATACCCTGAGACGGCGTATCAAGAATCAGATCAATCTGATGTCCGAGAATCAGATCCAGCAGATTCGGACGGTTTTCTTCTATCTTATTGACACGTTTTGCAGGTACTCCATTGTCCTTTAAGCATTTGCAGGTGCTTCTTGTGGCGTAGATTTCATAACCTAAGGCGGCAAATCTGCGTCCCACTTCCACGGCCTCCAGCTTATCGGAGTCTTTCACAGTCATGATCATCTTTTTATGCTTCGGCAGGTTGATACCTGCGCCCAGGAAAGCTTTATAAAGAGCCTCCTCATAGTTTCTGGAAATGCCCAGACATTCTCCTGTGGACTTCATCTCCGGTCCGAGGCTTACGTCTGCGCCACGGATCTTCTCAAAGGAGAATACCGGCATCTTGATGGCCCAGTATGGGGATTCCGGAGCCAGTCCCGGCTCGTATCCCAGATCTTTCAATTTCTGTCCGGTCATGACTTTGGTAGCCAGATCCACGATCGGGATTCCTGTCACCTTACTGATATACGGTACCGTTCTTGAAGAACGAGGATTTACTTCAATCACATACACTTCATCCTGATATACAATGAACTGAATGTTGATAAGTCCGACCACATGGAGCGCTCTTGCCAGCAGTCTCGTATAATGGGCGATAACTTTTTTGATCTTAGGTGAAAGGTCTCTTGCCGGATACACGGAAATACTGTCTCCGGAATGGATACCGGCTCTCTCCACATGCTGCATGATACCAGGAATCAGGATATCCTCGCCGTCACAGACCGCGTCAACTTCCACTTCCTTGCCCATGAGATATTTGTCAATGAGAATCGGATGTTCCTGCGCGTAACGCTGGATGATGTCCATAAATTCCACGATATCCTTGTCGGCAACGGCAATCTGCATACCCTGACCGCCCAGCACGTAGGACGGACGAATCAGAACCGGATATCCCAGCTCATTTGCCACCCGAAGGGCTTCTTCCTTGGTAAATACCGTGTCTCCCTTTGGTCTTGGGATACAGCATTCTTCAAGAATCTGATCGAAAAGCTCTCTGTCCTCGGCAGCATCTACATTTTCTGCGCTGGTACCTAAGATCGGCACGCCAATTTTGTTTAATTTCTCTGTCAGCTTGATGGCTGTCTGTCCGCCGAACTGTACTACAGCGCCGTCTGGCTTCTCCAGTTCTACGATATGCTCTACATCTTCCTCGGTCAACGGCTCAAAGTACAGCTTATCCGCGATGTCAAAGTCGGTGCTGACGGTCTCCGGATTGTTGTTGACGATGATGGTCTCGTAGCCCATCTCTTTAAACGCCCACACACTGTGTACGGAACAGTAGTCGAACTCGATACCCTGTCCGATACGGATCGGGCCGGAGCCGAGAACCATGATCTTCTTCTTGTCGCTGGTCTCCTCCACTTCATTGAAGCTGCCGAAACAGGAATAGTAGTACGGCGTCTCTGCGTCGAACTCTGCCGCACAGGTATCCACCACCTTATAGGCAGGACGGATATCCATCTGACGGCGCAGATCCTTCACATACGCCTCATCCTTGCCGATGAGCTGTCCGATGACGATATCCGGGAATTCCATCCTCTTCGCTTCTCTAAGAAGAGCTTCGT
>DXEQ01000271.1 GCA_019114885.1 Candidatus Anaerobutyricum stercoripullorum | reverse complement strand
AAATGATAATACGTTCTCTGCCACAAATCGGTGTGCGGCTCTGTGGTGATCTCAATTCTGTCCTCCTCGATTTTGTACGTTTTTGGTTCTCTGATCCAGCAAAATGCTTTTGTGTTCATAATACTGTTCCTCCCGTTATTTTTGTATTATAATAGCATTTATCATGTATTCAGGCAATATTGTTCACAGAGGAGAACAAATTTTCTCTTGACAAATGCACCGCATACACTTATAGTATTGAATGTAAACAAAAACGGGGAGCTTGCAGACAGGCTGAGAGGAAGTTGTGCACTTCGACCCGGGGACCTGATTTGGATAATGCCAACGTAGGGATTAGAAGATGATACTTGCGGAAGATGGCAGAGGCCATCTTCTTTTTGTTTCTGAAAGAATCGGGTGATTTACAACAATATAATAAGGCAGAGTTTGTGATTGAACGGGAGTCTTTTACTGCCAGAACACAGTACATTTAACTTAAAATGTACTGTTCAGCCGCAGCATAAAACAGGTTCATGAAGGGGTGCACCACCGCGGGTGTATTCTTTCGTGAACCTTTTTTTATCTCACAGGGACTCGGTTTCCGATGCGATAAAAAAGTGCTGCGGCAAACCAGGGCTTCCACTTCTTTGCGGAATACGACACCCTTAAAATCACGCGGCTGCAGAAAGGAGGGTTCTTATGATAAAAGTCAACGGACAGGAAGAGGTCTTAACAGAAAACCTGACCATTCAGGATTACATTTCCAGGCGCGGCTACCGGACAAACCGCATTGCCGTGGAAAGAAACGGCAAGATCGTGCCAAAACGAGAGTACGCAGACACCGTTCTTGAAGACGGCGACCAGATTGAAATCGTAAGTTTTGTGGGAGGAGGATGAAAATGATATGAGTACACCACATGAGCAAATTGACACACCGCCCGTCATCCGGACAGCGGTCTGCAAAGAGGACGCTTTTGGCGCAGCTTCCGCCGGGACTGCTATTCCGGGACAGCACCCGGGCAATCCGGCGACCATTCCCACCTGTGAAGAACTTCAGCAGGCCCTCATCCGCCGCCATACCGGGACCGTTCAGCATCGCCTCTCAAAGGCGCGGGTTGCTGTGGCGGGGCTGGGCGGCCTCGGCTCCAACATCGCCGTTTCTCTCGCCCGCATCGGCGTGGGACATCTGCATCTCATTGACTTTGACCGGGTGGATATCACCAATTTAAACCGTCAGCAATATTTTATTCATCAGATCGGCATGGAAAAAACCGAGGCCCTCAAAGACATCCTTCTCGCCATCAATCCTTATCTGACGATTCAGACGGATTGCGTGCGGGTCACTGAAAAAAATGTACCGGCTCTCTTCCGGGATGATACATACATCTGCGAAGCTTTTGATGTACCGGAAAATAAAGCTATGCTGGCGGAGACGGTACTGGAACATTTCCCGGACAAATATCTCATTGCCGCCAGCGGTATGGCGGGCTACGGGGACAGTAATCGGATCCGCACGAGAAAAATCTCTTCGCACTTTTATTTATGTGGAGATGAAACCTCGGAAGTCCGTGAGGGGCAGGGTCTGATGGCGCCACGGGTGGCGCTCTGCGCGGCTCACCAGGCAAACCTGGTGGTGGAACTGATTCTGAGACAGACAGGAACGAAGAGACGACAATCCTGAGGGAGCTTCCCTTTTGCCAGCAAACATAAAGAATAATAGAAGGAAAGGACAATACAATGACAAACGATACATGGAAATTAGGTAACCACGAATTTACATCCAGATTTATCCTGGGTTCCGGCAAATATTCTCTGGAACTCATCAAAGCCGCCGTGGAGGAGGCCGGCGCGCAGATCGTGACCATGGCTTTGCGCCGGGCCAACGAAGGCGGCCTTGCCAATATTCTTGACTACATTCCGGAAGGAGTCACTCTTCTTCCCAACACTTCCGGCGCCAGAAACGCCGAGGAGGCTGTCCGCATTGCCCGGCTGGCCAGAGAGGTCTGTGGCAGTGATTTCATCAAAATTGAGATCATGCGGGATACTAAATACCTCCTACCGGATAATTACGAGACGATCAAGGCTACGGAAATTCTCGCAAAAGAGGGCTTTATCGTCATGCCATATATGTACCCGGACTTAAATATGGCAAGGGATATGGCTGCGGCCGGCGCCGCCTGCATCATGCCGCTGGGCGCACCGATCGGTTCCAACAAGGGGCTCTGTACCAAAGAATTTATTCAGATTCTCATTGATGAGATTGACCTGCCAATCATTGTGGACGCGGGCATCGGCCGTCCGTCCCAGGCCTGTGAAGCTATGGAAATGGGCGCCGCAGCTGTCATGGCCAACACAGCCATCGCCACCGCCGGTGATGTAAAACAGATGGCCGGCGCCATGAAAAAGGCTGTGGAAGCCGGAAGAGCCGCTTATCTGGCCGGCATGGGAAATGTACGGGCAAAAGGAGGAAGCGCTTCCTCTCCTCTCACCGGCTATCTGAGAGACTGATGCCAACACATCCGATATGGGAGGAAATCCGTCTCCGGCTTCGGAGCACATTTCCTCCGAATGATTTCCGGAAGTTATTTTCAAAAGATAGAAGGAGTAAAAAATGAACAGAGAAACTCATATCAACGAAAGTATTTTAAGCGATGAAATCCGCGAGCATCAGAAAGAAAACCGCATCGACCACATGACCTATCTGCCGGACATGGAAGATATCGGTTCTGAGGTGATGAATCAGGTGATTTCTGCCATGAACGCCTATGATTATGACATATACACGGAAAACGACGTGCGCCGGGCACTCTTCCATGACAACCGTTCTCTGGAAGATTTCAAGGCGCTGCTATCCCCGGCGGCCCTGCCTTTGCTGGAAGATATCGCCCAGGCCGCTCAGGCGGAGACCCGGAAACATTTCGGCAATTCGGTCTGCATGTTCACCCCGGCTTACATTGCCAACTACTGCGAAAATTACTGTATTTACTGTGGATTTAACTGTCACAATCACATCAAGCGGGCACAGCTTGATGAGGACGAGATTGAGCGGGAATTTGCCGCCATCGCCAAAACCGGGCTGCAGGAAATCCTGATTCTCACCGGGGAAAGCCGGAAACGCTCCACGGTGGAATACATCGGCCGGGCCTGCGAGATTGCCCGCCGCTATTTCCGGGTGGTCGGTCTGGAAGTTTACCCGATGAATTCCGACGAGTACGCCCATCTGCACAAGTGCGGGGCAGATTACGTCACCGTCTTTCAGGAAACGTACAACTCTGACAAGTACGAGACCCTCCACCTGGCCGGTCACAAGCGCATCTTTCCCTACCGGTTTAACGCCCAGGAGCGGGCGCTCATGGGCGGAATGCGGGGCGTGGGATTCGCCGCGCTCTTAGGTCTTGATGATTTCCGCAAAGACGCCTTCGCCACCGGCATGCACGCCTGGCTTCTCCAGAAAAAGTATCCCCATGCGGAGATTGCCTTTTCCTGCCCGCGGCTGCGGCCCATCATCAACAATGACAAGATCAACCCGATGGACGTGCACGAAGCGCAGCTTCTGCAGATTGTCTGCGCTTACCGGCTGTTCATGCCTTTTGCCAGCATCACCATCTCCAGCCGCGAATGTGCCAGAGTGCGGGACAATCTGGTAAATATCGCCGCCACCAAGATCTCCGCCGGCGTCAGCACCGGCATCGGCGAACATGGCGAGGAAGTAAAGGATAAGGGTGACGAACAATTTGAGATCTCCGATGACCGCTCTGTTCAGGAAGTCTATAACGCCCTGGTAGCCGAACATCTGCAGCCGGTCATGGCGGAGTACATTTACGTATGAGCGCCCCGCACACCTTACCGCCGGAAAACCGTGTCACCATCGCCGTCACCAACCGCTCCCTCTCCGCCCGCCCTTACGAAGAACAGATTGCCCGCATCTGCCGCTTTCACCCGGCGGCGGTGATCGTGCGGGAAAAAGATCTGCCGGAAGAAGAATACGCCCGTCTGGCCGGAAAGGTACTGACCATCTGCCGCCGTTACGGCGTGCGGTGCATTTACCACACCTATCCGGAAGCCGCCCGGGCCGCCGGTGTCAAAGAGATTCATCTCCCTCTCCCGGTTCTGCGGCAATATGAGCAGTATGCCAACCGAGCGGATTTACAACCAGCGGATTCACAACCGGCGGATTCCCGCCGACCGGACATGCCCGACGGGACGAGGATGCCCCTCTCTTTTTTTACGACCGTCGGCACCTCCGTTCATTCCAGAGAGGAAGCCGCAGAAGCACTGCGGCTGGGCGCCACCTATCTGACGGCGGGACACATTTACAGCACCGACTGCAAAAAAGGGGTACCACCCCGGGGACTCCCCTTCCTGAAAGAAATCTGCCGGATGTCCCCGGTACCGGTGTACGCCATCGGTGGCATCCATCTTGGCACCGGCCAGCTTACGGAGGTACTTTCCTGCGGAGCCGCCGGCGGATGCATCATGTCGGAGATGATGCGGATATAGAAGGATTTTGCTTGCGTCTTTCTTACGGGCATAGTAAGATAAAACTATATCATCAAGACAAGAAATTCTAATGATAGAAAGATGAATCAGTCCCCGGTTCCAATGCGCCGGGGCTGGTTTGAAATCCGGGAAGGAGGAATCATCATGGGATGGACGCCGCTGCCAATCGGAATTGAAAATTACGCGGAAATGATTGAAAAGGGCTATTATTATGTGGACAAGACCATGCTCATCAAAGAGTTGCTTGACAAGAAAGGGAAAGTCAACCTGTTCACCCGGCCAAGGCGTTTCGGAAAAACTCTGAACATGAGCATGCTTCAGTATTTTTTTGAAAAATCCGAAAAAGATTGCACTCCTCTTTTTACCGGAACAAAAATTATGCGGACAGGAGAAAAATATCTGAGCGAAATGGGACAATATCCTGTCATTTTCTTATCATTAAAATCTATGAAACAGGACAGCTACTCCGCTGCTTTTTATTGTCTGAAAGAAAGCATCGTTCCTCTTGAAAATGCCTATTTTCATGGATTTTATGACAGAATGGCCGGACTCGTCCGCTCCCTGTTTGAATCGGCCCTGAAAACGAATAACACCCTGGAGTTTGCCGTCATCACCGGCTGTCTCCGTATCAGTAAAGAATCCATTTTTACCGGACTGAACAACCTGAATATCATCTCCATCATGGATGATTCCTATGCAGAACATTTCGGATTCACACAGGAAGAAGTTGACTCCATGCTCTCCTCCTATCATCTGGAATCTAAAAGAGATTGTGTAAAAGAGTGGTATGACGGATATCAGTTTGGCGATACGGAGGTATATAATCCATGGAGTGTCATCAGCTATGTGGATTCCTGTTACAAAAATTCTGACGCTCTCTTTAAACCTTTCTGGTCCAATACCAGTTCCAACAGTATTGTCCGCACACTGGTGGAAAGAGCGGATTTCTCTGTCCGGCAGGAAATCGAATCGCTCATTGCGGGAGAAACAATTTTTAAACCGGTTCATGAAGATATTACCTACGAAGATATGGATTCCACACAGAACCATCTCTGGAACTTCCTGTTCTTTACCGGCTATCTGAAAAAAATCCGCCAGATACAGAAGGAAGAAGACATTTTTGCGGAAATGTCGATTCCCAATATCGAAGTTCGGTACATTTATAAAAATACCGTGCTTCGCTGGTTTGAAGAGTCAATGAAATAAAATAAAAAATTGATAATTGTAAAAAACGTTGTCATGGTTGTCTTTGCCATGGCAACGTTTTTTCTTACGCCGTCGCCCCCAGCACCTTCCGGCACCGCTTCCGCACGAAGTAGAAGCAGACTGCCTGCATGGCGATGGTGGCGATCCACGATCCCGGATAGGAGATGAAAAGGAAATACAGCGACCGGTGATGCGGGAAGAAACCGTAGATCCAGATGATTCGTGTTCCAACCGTTCCGATCACTGACAGCACCATCGGCACTGCCGAGTATCCCATACCCCGCATGGCACCCGGAAAAAGGTCCATGATGCCGCAGAGGAAGTATGGCACGGTTGTGATGGACACGATCTCCAGACCACACTTGATAACGTCAGAGCTGGATGTATAGATTCCGAGCAGCTGCGATCCGAACACATAGGCGCCCACACCCAGCACACCGGAGATTCCCGCCGACAGCAGGATGCAGTCCCGGAGGACCTTGTCCATCCTCTCCGGCTTCCGGACACTGTAGTTCTGACTGGTAAAGCTCATACACGCCTGCGTGACTGCGTTGACAGATACATACAGGAAACCGAGGATGTTATTGGCCGCTGTGTATCCGGCCATGGCGATGGAGCCGAAAGAGTTCACCGATGACTGCAGCAGAGCGTTGGAAAAATTGATGACCGTGCTCTGGATTCCTGCCGGGATTCCCACCTGAAAGATTCGCTTCACGTAGCTGCCTTTTATGGTAAGCTTAGAAAAACGCACCTGATAGCTGCCCTCTGATCTGTAAAGGCACCGCAGTACCAGAAGACTGGAGATCAGCTGGGACGTCACCGTGCCGATGGCGACCCCGGCGACTCCCAGCGGAATCACGATGACCAGAAGGAGGTCGAGCACCACATTGGCAAGACCGGCAAAACACAGGAAAAATAACGGACGTTTCGTATCTCCCACGGCGCGCAATATGGCCGCGCCGTAATTATAGAGCATAAAAAACGGCATGCCGAGGAAATATATCTTCATATAAAGGGTGGACAGGCCGATGACATCGGGCGGCGTGTCCATCAGGCCCAGCGCCCAGCCCGCCGCGGCAAAACCGACGACGGCCATGAGGACACCGCTGAGAAGCGCCAGCGTGATCGCCGTATGCACAGATTCAGACATCTCCTCATCGTGACCGGCGGCGTAATACCGGGCACAGAGCACGTTGGCCCCCATGGAGATCCCGATGAACAGGTTCGTAAAAATGTTGATGAGAGCGGTAGTGGCTCCCACCGCCGCCAGAGCATCGCTGCCGCTAAAATGCCCCACCACGATGATATCCACCGCGTTGAACATGAGCTGTAAGATGCTGGTCGCCATCAGCGGCAGAGAAAAGGAAACCAGCTTATCCATGATGGAGCCGTTCACCATGTCAATCTCGTATTTGTTCTTCTTCAAATCGTATTCCATCTCCTCATAATGAATTCTTTTGTATATCAGAAAACCCTTTTTAAGTGCCGCGCAGCCGTCTGATCGATACAGACCGTTACTGCGCACCTGCTCTATCTTACTCCAAACTTCCGGCACGGTCAATCACCTTCCGGCACAAAACTTATAAACTTCCCGGCACAAAAACGCATAGACTTTTCAATGCGAAACTAAAAAATGTAATCGCACCCCTTCGTCAAAACTGCAAAAAAGAAGAACAGCGCGTCACATCCATACACTGTCCTTCTTTTTTACTGTATTTTCATCCTACTATATCTTCATACCTGGGCCGGTCTGTCAGATCAGCTCCAGCACGCCCCGGATATCCTGCACCACCGCGTCCGCGCCGGCGTCCATATACCGCTTTGTCACTTCCTGCACTCTGGCCTCTTTCTCTTCCGGGGAGAGCGCCTCATACTCTGCTTTGGTCAGTCCCATCTCGGAACTTCCCTCGATGATGCCCACGGAGAAAACTCCTGCGTTTTTGCCCTCGCGGATATCGGAGAGGGTATCGCCCACCTTCATCACCTTGTCCACACTGGTGACGTTTAATGTTTCCATGTTTTTAAAGATCATGTACGGATACGGGCGTCCCATATGGCCGGTGGAGTCCGGGCTGAACCAGCAGTCCGGTTCATATCCTGCTTTTGCCGCTTCTTTTGTGACAATCTCCATCATGGCGTCGGTGTATCCGGTGGTGGAACCGATCTTCAGACCGGCTTCCCGCAGTTTTGCCATGGTTTCCACCACATGGTCTTTTGGGTCAGAAAACTGGTCGAGAATCTTCATGAGGCTGGCCGCGAATTTCTCATGCATTTCGTCCACGTCTTTATCCGTGAAATCTCTGCCGTGGATACGCTTAAATTCTCCGCGAATCCGTTCCATGGAAAGCATCGTTTTGATGTGATCCCATTTTAACATTCCCATCGGTTTTCTCGTCTCTTCCATGGTCGGCGTGATGCCGTACTCTTTAAAGATCTCCATGAACGCCTGTACCGGCGCAAAACAGCCGTAATCTACCGTCGTTCCGGCCCAGTCAAATATAATTGCTTCGTATTGCATTTTTTGTCTCTCTTTCTTCTGCTTTATTATGCTGCCGCTCTCTTGATCCGGACGAACTCCTCGATGATATCGCACACTTTGTTGATATCTTCCTCATAAATCTCACCGATATTTCCGATGCGGAAGGTCTCCGCATCCGTCACCTTGCCCGGATAGATGGCGTAGCCGCGTTCTTTGATGTACTGATACATTTCCTGGAAAGTATAATTTTTATCTGCCGGGTAGAAAAATGTGGTGATGATCGGGCCCTGATACTCGTCGCCCACATAGGTCTCAAAACCGAGGGCGCGCAGTCTCTTTGTGAGCAGGTGGTTATTCTCGGTGTAGCGCTTATTTCTCGCCGGGATACCGCCCTCTTCTTCCATCTCCTTTAATGCCTGCGCGAAGGCCAGCACCACATGGGTCGGGGAGGTGAATCTCCACTTACCGTCGGCCTGCATGGTCTCCCACTGATCGTACAGATCAAGGGACAGACTTCTTGCCTTGCCTTTGCTTGCCATGAGGGCGTCCTTCTTACATATGATAAAGGAGAATCCCGGCACGCCCTGGATACATTTATTGGCGCTGCTGATGATAAAGTCGATTCCCAGTTCACCCACCGGGATATCCACGCCGCCGAAGCTGGACATGGCGTCCACGATCATCGTTTTTCCGGCTGCCTTTACCACCTTTGTGACAGAGGCTATGTCATTTAAGATGCCGGAAGTGGTCTCGCTGTGTACCATGGACACGTGGGTGATCTCCGGGTCTTCTTTCAGGATCTCCGCAATCCGCCCGGCATCCGGTATCTCGTTATAGTTCACTTCATAGAGTCGGTAAGTGATGCCTGCGTGCTCCGCGATATCTGCCATACGGCGTCCGTAGGAGCCGTTGGCGGCGATGAGCAGTTTCTCATCATTGCCCACAGTGCTGGTGATCACGGATTCCACGCCGAAAGTTCCGCTGCCCTGCATGAGCACCACCGTGTACTCCGGTTCAGAGACGTGAGCGAGAGCAAGAAGTTTATCTCTGATCTCCAATGTAATCTTTTTATAATCGTCATCCCAGGTACAGTGATCGAACAGCATCTGCTGTTTGACGGTATCTGTAGTTGTCAGCGGTCCTGGTGTTAAAAGCTTGTAGTTTTTCATAATATTATCCTGTCTTTCTATCATTATTTTTTATGTAAGAATCCGAGTATCTGATTTCTTTTTTTCACATTTTACAGGAAATGTACCGGCTGGCTTCGTCTGTACATTTTCGGTCGGCAGTTTCCACGTCAGAAAAAACCGCCCCGGCCGTCTATTTTCCGGCCAGTTCTTTGGCTTTCTCGGAAATCTGCTGATGTTTTTCTAACAGATCTACCGTCAGCGGCTCCGGATATACCTTTGGATTTGCGGACATGTAAGCGGAATCCGCGGTTTCGCCTTCATAAATTGGCAGTGGGTAGTACTCCTGCAGTTTCGCTCTTCCCTTTGTGATGATGCACTCCGCCATCTCCATGGCAAGGTCTTTGCTGTCGTCGCCTTTGTCGATCACGGCTACGGACTCGGTCAGAGAGTAATTGCCCTCCGTCGGGTCTACATAATCCACCGGAAGTCCCTCTTCCTTGTCAGCCACCGCCGCTTTCCGGATAAACCCTTTGTAAGCTTTCGGTATGTTCGTATAATTGATCGTGTAGGCCAGTATGAAGGCCAGAAGGGTGGTCAGCACCGCGCTGACCGAAGAAATGATCAGGCTGTGCGCGAAGGCGCTCATAAATCCATGGCTGGTCAGCACTTCCCCATAGTTTGCCAGAGAAATTCCTCCCTGCGCTTCAAAGGATTTGGCGAACAGCCGCAGGATCGGTATGAGCAAAAATACGAGAAACAGCGCGATCACGACCACAAAAATTCCTTTAATCTCTTTTTCTTTTCTCTGCGTACTCATTGTTTTTCACCTTATATTATTATATTACTGTCACATCGCCATCTGGGCTTCCATTCCCTGCCGGAACAGCGTGAAAATATTGTTTTTCTTGATCACCAGCTGATTCAGGATAAACTCTTTGACAAACTCATTGTCCGGCGTCTGGATGATCTCATCCGGCGCTCCAAACTGGGAAATGGTTCCGTTGTTGACGATCAGCACCTTATCCGTTCAGATTCGGGAATAAGGCGTAATCCTGGAACACGATGTTGAAGCCTCTTGCTT
>DXEQ01000270.1 GCA_019114885.1 Candidatus Anaerobutyricum stercoripullorum | reverse complement strand
GATACCCACCGCCGGAGTCTGGCTGTCCGCAGTCATAAACTCCATATTGTCTCCGCTCGGCCCGCAGATCTCTATCTCATTGATCATGATTCCTTCTGTCTCCGGCATGGTCAGACGGATATATCTGGCGTCATAGGTTCCAATCCAGGAATCTCTGGCTTCCTCTTCCACCGCGTCAAACCAGATGGTGGTGTAGGTATCTTCGGATACCGTCACCGTATCTTTTTCGCTGACCACAGTCCACTTCTGTCCGTCGCCGCTGACTTCCACCGTAAGTTTGCCAGGGGCGGAACCCATATATTTCAATGCGGTCACTTCTTCCATCTTATGCATATCCAGGGTAATCTGCGGGAGATCCGCATCCTTCTTGCCCGTGTAGATCGCATCGTCTCCGGAAATATTGTTATCAATGATACGGTTGATGGTCTTAAGCTTCTCATGTTCTGCCTTTGACGGATCGGTATGATACCCGCCATCCGGATCGTCTTCCGTATGATCCACATATACATCATCATCGGAGATCATATTCGTCTCCACAGTCCAGCCTGTCTTACCGAGGACGCCGTCTGTCTCAATCTTTACGGAACCGGCAGGCGCAGCCGCCGCATAATTTAAGAATTGATCGACCGGCCTTACCTCATACTGCATCACACGGTTATTGACAGAAGTAACGGTATCGGTAAATACCGCGCTTCCATCTGTGCCGGCTTCCACGAAACCAACCGGGCGGGATTCTTTCCTGCCATTGCCGGTCATCGTACGGATGATCTCGTAACCGAGCACGGTCTCTGTATTTACACCGGACTTCGGTGTGATGGTCACCGTCACCCGGTTATCCTTCACTTCCGCCCTGGCATTTGCCACCTCTTTTCCTGCCAGACTCAGTGTCTCTTCTTCCTCCAGATGTTTCACTCTGTAATCCCGCGCATCGTCATTGACATAGTAGATTGCCTTTGTGTCCGCCTCCCCGTAGAGAGCCGCGTACTCTTTTGTGGCCGCATCCGGCGTCATACCCCAGCGTTCAAAGAACGGAAGGATATTTTTCTCTGCCGCCGCGCAGGCAAGCCGCATCAGATTCTGATCCACGTCACTTCCCAGTGTGAGAGTTCCCTTCGGGGCCTTGCCCGGGTTTCTCGCGTAAGTGTCCACCCTCGCAAAAAACAGGTTATCCCACTGTTCCTCATATGTGTCATAAATGGCTCTGTCATCGAGATTGTTGTCAAATGCAAGGTGCAGCTGCCAGTAAAGAGCCAGCTGGACTGCTTCACTGGAAGCTCTTCCGACTGTGCCGGAAGTTACTTTTTCGTACACATCCGGGTATTGGAAACGGGTTCCTTTTTTCTCCTTCGTCAGAAGCTGCGCGAAATAATTGTTGGTGATCTCCGCGATTGCGTAGCTTCCCTGGTTGATATTATGGCCAATCTCATGGGCAATACCCCATCCGAAGCCATCCCAGTCCGCCGCGCCCGTCAAAGTGGCGGAATCCCATTCCACACCGATGTGATTACCGGCGGCATACATAAAGGCACCGGCAAACATTCGCATATAACGGATATTCAGATGCTGTGCCGGCATCGCGTTGCTTCCTCTCGCTGATCCGGCCTGATTGCTCAGTCCTTTATGCTGATAAAACAGGGTCATGGTATCTTCCATGGCCTGCAGTGCCGTGTCAAGGGCTTCTGCTTTTTCTTCCGCCGTCGTACCCCGTATGCTGTTCCACACCTGCGTCGCAGGCAGAGAGTACATCATCTGATCCATCAGGATATCCGTGGCGTTCAGGATGCAGTTCTTCTCATCATAATCGTATGCCACCGAAGCGCCGGTTTCCTGATTATGCAGGGAGTTATGCCTGCTCTCTATCTCTTTTTGATACATTTGCAGCTCCTCGACATATTTTTTGATGGCGTCTGCCCTCTCCTGTCCGGTCTTTTTATAAAGATCAAGAACCGGGATATCGCTTCCGCCGTTGACTCTCACCGTGTAGTTATCGTTGACGTCCCCGCCGGTGTAGGCGATATAGAGCTGTCCGCCTCTCTCAAAATCATTTTTGGTAAGCTGCGGGATTGTGATCTCATTTTTACCCACATTGAGATTGATCGTTCTGGAAACGTTGGTGGATTCCGCATGGTTCTGTGTCACCACAAGCTGCAGCTCCGCCCGCTGTCCATTCTGTTTTGTCGGATGTCCCACCATCACCTGTACAGTCTCTCCGGCATAGGCGGTCTTGCCAAGCGGCTGCCATGGATTCAGTCCCGTGAAGCCGAGATTTTTATCCTGTCTTGCGTTGATGGCGGCCTTCACCGGATAGGCTGGCTGCAGATTCTCACTGAGAAGTTCCCTTGCTGTCTGCAGATCCAGCTTCAATTCACTGTAAAGCGGATGCCGTTCTCCGGTGGCCGGATCCTTCTCCTCCAGTCTCTGCTCCAGACCGGCGATCGTCTCCTCTGTCACATCCGGATGCAGGGTGATATGTGTATCATCCGCATATATCGCATCGATGTCTCTTTCCAGTTCATCATAGGCGTGGAAATGAATCTCTCCCACTTTCATGGCGCTGTAATCCATCCAGTCCCTGCCGAGACGTATATGTACTTTATTGGCCCTGATCGGATGGACAAAACGTACTATATAATATTTATTGTCGTTGGCGTCTCTCTTTTCAAGGAGATTCGCCAGCACAGTCTGCTGATTCTTTGCATCCGGTCCGCTCTCCTCATTCCAGTAGCGCACCCGGACCATATTCATTCCGGTTTTCTGATCCACCGCTCCGAAGATCAGATAACTCATCTCATATTCCTGATCGAGGGTGACTGTCATGCCGTTGGCGAGACTGCCTGCGTTGGCGGCGCCGTCATCCCAGTTCTCCACGATCCAGTAGGATTCAAAATTATCGTCCACCAGACCGAGGCCGCTTTTTTCTTTTCCCTCATCCAGCGGACTGGAGACCATCTTCGCGCCGTAGACGCCTCCGATGGTGGCGTCTGTGACATGCGCTGTCAATTCTCCCGTTCCGTTGGATACATTGATCAGGTTATACTCTGGAAGAATCGGAGGCACTCCTGTCTCCGTGGCCGCCAGCGCAGTCAGGGACTTCTCACCCCAGCCGAGTTCATTCCAGCTTTTGACGCAGATCTCATATTCCGTACCGGTGGCAAGGCCTGTGATCGTATAAGAGTTCTTTTCGATTCTCTTATCGCCCTCATCGTTCTCCACAAATCCGTTTACCACCGGAAGGAAGGTATCCTCACCCTTTTTGCGGTAATAAACCATGTAGCCGCCGGCATCGTCCATCGCCTTCCATTTGACAGTGATGGAGGCATATCCTCCTTCCGCAGTCACATTATCCGGCGGAGCCGGAAGACTCTGCGGTTTCGGGATGGCTTTTTGCGACGCGGACCACGGACTTGTCCAGTCCCCGTTCACCGAGCGGACCCGGATTGTGTATTCTCCATAATTCTTCAACTTCTTCTCATTGATGGATGTGAATCTGTGGGTGGTGTCCGCCACACGCACAATCTGCTCTTCTTTTGCAGTCTGACCTTTCACAGGGCCGGAAATACTCAGTTCATACCCCGTCACATTGGTCTCCCTGCTCCAGGTCACCGTGAGGGTCTCATGTCCTGCCTCCACGGCGAGAATCTGCGGGATATCAAGTTCCGGAGCCGGAATCCTGCTGGCCATATCTCCGACAAACTCCACCTTTGCGATCTCCACAAGACTGGCCTGTTTCTTCGTGGTCCCGGTGATCCGGATGCTGACCTTCTTGACAGCGACCTGTGTTCCGAAATCCACATTCAAAGATCCGTCTTCATCCACGATGACTCTGGCACCTCCGAGACCGGAACGCTGTCCGCTGAGGGCCGCGGCTTTCACACGGCTTCTGGCTGCTTTTGCCTTCCCCCGGGCCGACGCGTCGCCGCTGTCCGTTGTGATCGGAATCATATATTCGCCTTCCCGGCCGCTCTCATCCACATAGGTCAGGATAATGCTTCCTTCTGTGATATCGCTGACCACATTGCCGTCCGCCTGCTCCACAGGGGCCTGGATCGTGATTCCTCCCATGACCGGAGCCTCCCCGCCGTCTTCAGCCAGCGAAAACTCCAGGCCAACCGGGTTCGCCTCCGAGATCACTCCTCCCGTCGTGTGCAGACTGACGGCAGCTCCATCTTTCAAAACGGCATCCAGCTCTCCCTCGACTCTCGTACCCGCAGGTACAGCCGGAACGGCAGGAAGTAATTCTTCCACAGTGGAAAACCGGTTCTTCTCTCCAAGACTCTGCACCAGATATTGAAGATCCATCAAATCCACTGTCTTGTCACTGTTTAAGTCTGCACGCTCCTCATAGCCTCCTTCATGGATCGTGGAAAGCAGGATCTCCCTGTCCTCTGCGTCAATGACCGTATCCTGATTGACGTCGCCCAGCATGATCCATCCAGGATGAGCGTCGCTTCCCGTGTGAATCCGCGCGGAATAGACCTGAATCCTGGATATCCTGTCTTCCTTCACCGTGACCTCCTGCGCATAATCCGCAAACTTTTCCGCAGACACTGTCACCACATACTTACCGGCCGGTAGCTGTTCAAAGCGGGCCGTATCCGCGGAGACGCCATCGCCGCCTACGTGCAGCGCTTCGCCTTTCTTCACATCGGCTCCATCTGTCACGGTAACCTTCACCCTGCTCATCGTCTCAATCGGAAGAGCGGAAGTCACCTTCACCTCCAGAATACCGGTTGTGTTCTCCGCCTTTTCCTCCGTGTTCCTCAAAACCTTCTTCTCTGCATCCTTCACAGGTTCTTCCGCTGTGCCCTTTGCATCCCCTGTGTCTTCCTCAGGTTCTTCCGCTGTGTCTTTTGCGTCCTCTATGTCTTCTTCCGCAGATTCTTCCGCGGGAGGACCTGATACAGCGTGCATTGTCGCCGGCTCCGCCTGTGCCGCCAGCGCAGGAAGAGCTGTTCCGGGCAGCAATTGCATCATCAGGCACAGTACCAGTGCCCATGCCAGTTTCTTCTTCATGCCTTTTCTCCTTTCATTACAAAAAATCAATACAAACAGTTTTTATCGCAATTCTGTCACACTATATCATACCTGTGACAAAAAGGCAAGCAGGGGAAAAAATTTCCATCAAAAAAAAAGAAATTAGCCATGATAAGTCTCTTTTCCTATGAAAGGGGACTTTTTCCGTAAAAACAAAAAACTCCTCCCGGACAGACCGCACCGCGCAGTCCTTCCGGAAGGAGAACGTCATCGTTTTAATCAGAGATCCTCTCTTACAGAATCGTTTTTCATCTTCTCATCCACAGCCTCTTTTACAACAGGGTCCTGTTCTTTTCCATCCC
>DXEQ01000269.1 GCA_019114885.1 Candidatus Anaerobutyricum stercoripullorum | reverse complement strand
TGCTGGCGCAGGCAGTCAGCCAGACCGAAGAAAAGTTGTCGGCTCTGGAAACCGCACAGGAGCAGGTTGCCGCAGCCTTTGCCCGTGCGGATATCGGGGCGGACAAGTATCAGGCATTCCAGCGGGAGATTGAGGAAACCCGTGGAAAACTGAATAAATATAAAGCTGATCTCTCCGATTTACAGACGGAGCAGGATGCCCTTTCCCAGAATACCGCACGGCTGGAAAAGCTGTTTGCCGCTACGGGAACAGAGGTAGACGATTATGCGGATGTTCTGGGCAGTCGGCTGACCTCGGCGATTAAAACCGGAACGGCCAGTTCTGACCAGCTGCGGACGGCCCTTGAGAAGATCGGGAAGTCCGCCACAGGCGGCAAGGCGGATATCCGGCAGCTGACGGACGCTCTGGATACCGTGGATGACGGGCAGGCCATCCAAAACCTGATCCGGCAGCTGAACGAGGCCGGGGACGCTGCAGAAAATGCAGCGGATGATGTGGGCCAGATAGCAGAAAATACGAAGGGCGCAGCGCTGATGCAGGCAGCGGATCAGCTGTCTGCCGTGGGCGATAAGATACAGGAGATCGGGGAAAAGGCTCTGGATGCCTATACCGATACAGAGAGCGCTGTGAGCAAAGTGAATGCTTACTTTGGCGAGACAGGACAGGCAGCGGAACAGTCCGCTGATGTGATCAAAAAAGTGTACGCCTCCGGTGTTGGCGAGAGCATGGACGCTGTAGCCAATGCAGTCCTCATGGTAAAGAAGAATCTTGGGGATTTGAGTGAAACTGACTTGACTAACCTCACCCAGCAGGCCATCACGCTGGAGGAACTGTACGGGATTGATATGAACGAAACCCTCCGGGGTGTCAATTCCCTGATGCAGCAGTATGGCCTTACGGCACAGGAAGCAATGGATTACATCGTGGTGGGTACCCAGAACGGTCTGGACAAGACCAATGAGCTGGGTGATAACCTGTCCGAGTACGCCGGTAAATTTTCACAGGCGGGATATTCTGCCTCTGAATATTTCCAACTTTTGGATAACGGACTGAAAAATGGTGCATACAACCTCGATAAGGTCAATGATGCCATCAATGAAGTCACTACCCGTCTGGTGGACGGCACCATTGGAGAATCTATCGGGCTGTTCTCCACAAAGACACAGGAGCTGTTTGCGTCCTGGCAGAATGGCGGTGCCACGCAGAAACAGGTCATTGACTCCATCGTTGCGGATATTGCCGGGTGTACGAACCAGCAGGAAGCCTTAAACCTTGCGGCGCTGGCCTTTGGCACGATGGCCGAAGATGGGAACCTGAAATTTATCACGTCCCTGACATCCGTAGGCAGTACCTATGACAGTGTGAAAGGCTCCGCACAGGGGATGTTTGACGCTACGACCACTCCCATGCAGGAGATGGAATCCAATACCCGGAAGCTGAAGGAGTCTCTGGTTCCTCTGGGAGAAAAGCTGGCAGAAATCGCCAATACGATTCTTCCCCCGCTGGTTTCCATGATTCAGACGGTGAGCGGGTGGTTCCAGCAGCTGCCGGAGCCGGTGCAGAACTTTATTGTCATCCTTGGGGTGCTGCTTACAGCCTTTACGGCGCTGACTCCGGTCATTGCGGCCTTGGCGGTGTCGGTTGGTGCGTTGAACATTTCCCTTCTGCCGATCATTGCCGTGATTGCGGCGGTAGCGGCTGCCATTGCCGGGATTATTGCCATTATCCAGAACTGGGGAGCCATTACAGAATGGTTCGGCAATCTGTGGAACACCATCTGTACCGGGATTGGAACGATGATCGAGAGCGTGAAGACTTGGTTTTCAAACCTCTGGTTTCATTTGCAGAGTGTCTGGGATGGGATCTGCAACGTGGTACAGACCGCAGTGATGCTCCTTGGCTCCATTATACAGGGGGCTGTGGACATCATTACCCTTCCTTTCCGCTTTATCTGGGAGAATTGCAAAGACATTGTTATTTCAGTCTGGAACAGCATTAAGAGTACGGTCAGTTCGGTATTGTCGGCAATCTCAGATGTGATTTCCAGTATTATGGGAGCAATCCGGAATGTCATCAGTTCCATCTGGGATGCCGTCAGCGGCAAGGTAACCGCTGTGGTGAACGCTATTAAAAATACAGTGTCATCTGTGTTTAATGCGATTAAATCCGTGGCTTCCACTGTCTGGAACGGCATAAAGTCCGTGATTTCGACTGTGGTGGATGGGATCAAGAGCAAGGTTTCCAGTGTTTTCAATGCCGTAAAGAACACGGTGTCTAACGTGTTCAACGGGATTAAAAATACAGCCACAACGGTCTGGAACGGGATTAAGAACGCAATTACGGCACCCATAGAGGCGGCGAAGAATACGATTAAAGGAATTGTGGATAAGATCAGTGGATTTTTCTCCGGGATAAAGCTGGAACTGCCAAAGATCAAGCTGCCACATTTCAAGATTACTGGCAAGTTATCTTTAGTGCCGCCCAGTGTGCCACGTTTGTCTATTGAGTGGTACAAGGAAGGCGGTATTATGACAAAGCCGACTGTTTTTGGAATGAATGGCAGCAGCCTGATGGCTGGTGGCGAAGCCGGCCGGGAAGCAATACTGCCGTTAAAGGGCTTTTACAGCCAGCTTTCGGCCATGCTGGATCAGAGGCTGGATATGTCCGGGATGGAAAAATATCTGGCTATTATCGCAGAAAACTCCGGGAAGGGGATCTACCTGGATGACGGCACCCTGGTTGGGAGGATCCTTCCGGCGGTGGATGCCGGGCTTGCTGCTTACAGTATACGGGGAGAAAGGGGGAACCGGTGATGGGGAAATGTATTTACCGTGCCGCTACCATAGGCGGCTTCCATACCTGGAGGGATTTCCATGCGGTGATCCAGAATTCTGAAATCGTGGGTTCTCCAACCCCGAACACCAATTACGTGGAAGTGCCGGGCGGGAACGGACATATTGACCTCACGGAAGCGCTGACCGGAGATGTGACCTATTCCAACCGGACGCTGACCTTTGAACTGGTCATGAAGACCAGCCCTTCCCTGTGGCCGCAGATCGAAAGCCGGATCTATAATTCCCTTCACGGGAAAGCCGTCCAGGTCATCCTGGATGAGGAACCGTCCCACTACTTTTATGGCAGGGTGACGGTGGAAAGCTCGGCAAGGTCCCGGACCGCAGGCCAGGTGAACCTTTCGGTGGACTGTGAGCCTTACCGCTATGAAATCCAGGAAACGAGCGTGACCTTTACAGGGGATGCGGAACGGCAGTATGTCCTGACGAATGACCGGATGTGGGTAGTCCCTGTGATCACCGCATCTAAGGCCTGCAGCATGGTTTATGGCTCCTCCATCATCCGGCTGGAAGAAGGGGAACAGAAGATCGCAGACTGTATCCTGAAGGAAGGCGATACACAGCTGTATATCTTTGGGGATGCGTCAGTGACCTTCCGCTACCGAAAGGGGTGTCTGTAATGTATCTGATTTATTGCGATGGGGAACTATTGTATGACCCAAGGCAGAAGGAGTACCTGGTGGG
>DXEQ01000268.1 GCA_019114885.1 Candidatus Anaerobutyricum stercoripullorum | reverse complement strand
CTCCTAAGCGAGGGGTCGGAGGTTCAAATCCTCTCGGAGACGCTGATAATAAGCGGGAATCATCAGCCGGAATAGCTGAATGATTACCCGCTTATTTTAATGTCTTTTCGTTCCGATATATTCTTTACTGTATCTCACTGTGCTTTTCTCTTTTGATGCTTCCCCACTGGAGCTTCTTGCGTCGGTAGCCCGCGAAGGCGGTGACGCGCACGAAGGAGAGGAAGAAGTGAAAGAAAATGTTTTCCATGAAGCAGAGGATGACTGCCCGCAGCATGTCGGTGCGGCTGACTTTAAGCTTCTGGGTATAAACGCGCTGGAAAAAGGCGGTGATGGTCAGAATTGCTCCGTAGGCGGCATACAGGAGGTAGAATCCGATCATGAACGGGACGCTCAGATAGCCCATGATGGCCGCCAGCACGGTGACGAACAGTCCGAATACTTCAATAAAAGGGGACAGCAGTTCGTACACCAGATAGTAGAGGTAGGAAACGGAACCGATGAGCCCGTAGCGCGTTTTCATGAATATGTTCCGGTATTTTACGAGGCTCTGGAAGAGTCCCAGATGCCATCGGCGGCGCTGTCTGGCCAGATCGCCCAGGGAGCCGGGCGCCTGGCTCCAGCATACCGCGTTTGGTTCGTAGCGGATGCTGTAAGGAATATCGTTGCAGCGGCAGAAGGCGTGGAGCTTCATGACCAGTTCCATGTCTTCCCCCAGAGTGTGCGAATCGTATCCTCCGGCTGCCGCGACGATCTCTTTTTTGAAAAGGCCGAAGGCTCCTGATATGATCAGGTTGCCGTTGAATCCATCCATGAAGATGCGGGAGGCAAGGAAGGAACGGTCATATTCCATGACCTGCATACCGATGCGAAGATTGTGAGGCAGATGATAGCTTATGACGTTGCCTTCTTCCAGATGGATGCACTGTGCCACCCGGATTAATCCTCCCACGGCCACGACCTTATCGTTTTCCATCACCGGCTGGACGATTTTCTCCAGTGAGTCTTTCTGCAGCATGGAATCCGCATCGATACAGACAAAATAAGGATAGTGGGAAGCGTTGATTCCCATATTCAGGGCGTCGCCTTTTCCGCCGTTTTTCTTTCGAATCAGGGTCAGGCGGATGCCGTTTTGCATGCCCTCATAGACAGCTTCCTCCGGCTGACAGGCGACTATTTTCCGGATGGGACGGTTTACCCGGGTCAGATGGAAGGCGTCAACAAGAATCTCTGTCGTCCGGTCTTTGGAACCATCATCCAATACGATCACCTCATACAGGCGATAGTCCAGATCCAGCAGCGACCGCACGCTGTCCAGAATCGTCACTTCTTCGTTATAGGCCGGTACCAGAATGGATACGGGAAAGTAAAAGTCGTGTTTCAGTTCATTTTTGATGTCAAGCATCTTGTCTCTCTGATACAGGCGGTAGGCGCCTGTGGCGACAGAAAGAAACAGATAGGAAGCGTAAATGCTCAGATAGATCAGGAAAAAGAGCGCCGCTCCATCAAAAAAAGCTTCAAATCCTTGTAACATCAGGCTTCCTCCCTCTCTGTGATATATTGGATCATTTCCAGTGCGTAGCGGTCTCCTCCGAGACGGATTTCGTCAATTTCCTCCGGTGTGATGCCCAGTTCATGCAGGGACAGAGCGGCATTATGCCGCACGTACCAGTTTCGGTTGGATAATGCATGTTTTAAGACGGCCCTTGTCTGCCTGTCCGGGTAGGAGACCAGAGAGGAGACAGCGGCAATGGTCAGGCTGGAATCATCCGGGTCCTTTTCTTCGAAAAGAGAGCGGAGATATTCGCCCGCCGCGGGGCCGGGATATTTTCTGAAATAGCGGACAAGAGCAAAACGGATTTCGAGAGGAGTCTCTCTGTCCCGGAGAGCACAGAGAAAATCTTTCTGAAACTCCGGGGAGACCTGTATGGCAAAACGGACGATGGCCACACCGTATTCGTCCATCCATTTTTCACGATTTGCCCACAGATACCGGATCAGTTGTTCTTTATCGCCGCTATACTCCATGAGACCGTCGGAGAGAAGGCGGGGATCATGATACCACCCGTTGCCGTTCATGATATCAAAGGCCTTTCCTATAGCGTCAGGGTGTCCGAGAACATAGAGAGCCTGCAGTACATTTTCTCTGCAGTAGACGGTGGAATGATCCAGATACGATAAAAGGGGCCCGGCGAAGACCCTCCAGTCTCCGGCGTCTGCAAGAAAGATTTCCCGGAGAATGTAGGCGCAAAATGCCCGTTCCATGGCGTCATGGCGCCTGTAATCCCAGGCGAGATGGAGAAGAGCCTGTCGGTTTTCGTCAAGATAGGCTGCCCGTTCTTCGCCGGACAACGGAGAATCCGGAGCAAAGAGAGCGCTGTGCCATGCGGTAAGCGCCTCCGGATTCCGCAGTTTTTTTACGGGCATTTTCCGCCGGGTCAAGATTGCTTTCCAGCGCTCAATCTGCCGTGCCCGCCGTTTCTTCTGATGAGTTCGCCGTATGATATAGACGATATTGTAGATCAGAAGAAAAAGACAGATGAATATATAAAAATAGATGACTTTGTCTACGATTGTATACATTAGGCTAACTCCATATTTTCCGGATGACTTTATAGGACTGCTTCAGCCTTTCGTGCCAGGTGATGCGCCGGCCGAAACCTTTTACAGGGAAGGAAGAGAGTGAGATGTCATTTTCTGACGATACTCCCATCCATATGGTATCAATACGGGAAAGTTCCACTCCGTAATTCTCATAATAGTCTTCATGGGCTCTCATATAGACAGGATCCCCCACGTTGATAAGAAGCCATGGAAGCCGGATTTCCACAAAGTGATCGCCGAAGCAGAAGTCTGCGAGAGAACAGTAATCGGAAGAAGCGGGATTACCGTTGCCATAAGTCAGTTTTCCCGTTTCCCATTGCCGGACTGCGGTGAGCGCCCGCCGGTAATTCGGATTCATACTGATGTAATCAGAGAGCAGTGTATTGTTTTCCATGGCCATGGTCATTGACACAAATTTGCCGCTGTCTTTATCCGGCGCTGCGGTGAAAGGATCCACACCGTATATCTGCAAGCCGAAATTCTGTCGTGTCGCCTGATACCGTTCATGAACAAGCAGACGGGAATTGTCCCGCCCGTTGATACACAGAAGAAAGTCCACATTCCGGTCAAAGGTGAGAGCCGGGTTGTCAGAGTAGGAACTTCCCACCTGATCTGAGATATCCAGAGGGACAAAGAGAGAATCTGTTTCCGGATCAAAATCTCCTTCGATGAGGAGATACAGACCCTTCCAGTCATAGCGGGCAGATAAGGTCAGACCGTCCTCTTTTACGACGATATCCTCTTTTGACCATTCGTCCTTCTGTCCGTCCGTGACGCATGCCGGTGAAGTTTCACCCGGCTCATAGGCCATCAGCCCGTAGTTTTTTGAGGAGGTCTGGATATCGCCCCAGCGATACCGCACCTCACGGCTTTCGGCGAAGGCGGTATTCCAGTCGGGAAGGTTCCAGATATCCTGAAAATAGGAAATGCACAGGCCGGACCAGCCGGAGTCTGTGGCTGCCTGATAGATGGTCATCAGCTTTTCCCCCTGTTCCTGTTCCGTCAGAGGTTTTTCGTTCATTTTGGTCACGCCCCGGGCGGAGGAGATGCCATAACCGGAGGAGAGGACGGGCATGGTATGATAGCGGGCAAGAAGACGCAGGTAACCGCCGTAAATGTCCGTATAATCCAGATCGGTCAGCAATGGGGCCAGACTTTGTCTTTGCGCCTCTTCCAGATGATCGGAAAAAGTGTCGCAGTAGTCGTACAGGTGATAGGCGGCGAAGTAACCGCTTTTCAGCCGCTCCTGCGGGATCACATGTTCCGCATCGATGAAGCTGTATTTTTTCAGCTGGTAGGCATAGTTCTCCTCGTAACGCAGAAAATCAGTGTCCGGACTGTTGGAGAAACCGATCAGATGCTGCGTGCCGTATTTTTCTGTTTCGTAGGCCGTCACTTTATCCATGATCCTGGCCAGAAAGGATTCAAAAGCAGTGGCCTGTGCCGAGACGGAAAAGTACATTCCGTCATATCTATTATTATAAATATGATTACTGTATGCCACAAAATCCGGATTCCAGTCATGTCCCACCACGAAACCGAGTACCCATGGAGAGACGGATTTCCGGTAAGAACCGCCGCCGGATATCTCCGCTGCCGTCATGGACTTTCTGCCGTGGATGATATCCACCAGCGTTTTTCCGCTGCGTATGATTCTGTCCGCCACTCCCGATTCTCCGGAGGACTGATCACCGTAATTGATGGAATCCGGTACAGGAATCTGCTGCAGCAGATAAAGAGGATCTCTGCGGTCTTTATTGTATTCGTAGAATGCGTTATAAAAATCATCATCCATAATGTAGGATACCTTGACCGTATTGGCGCCCATCTGATCGATCAGAGAAAGCCAGCGCAGATAATCCTGCTTATCCGGCGCGAAGTCTGTGGAATAAGCCCCCGGCATGGAAGAGGAGAGTTCCACTCCCTTCATCTCAAATGGTTCTTTTGTTCCGTCATCGGTTTTCTGATAGATACGTGTGCCTTCCGTTATGAAATTCACGGAGACCGGTGCATCAGGATCACGGGGAATGTACAGTCCGTGAAAAAAGATCATATAGTAGGCGCCAGCCAGCAGCGCTGCCGTGATGACGGCACAGAGGATAAATTTTTTCACTTTAGGCCCCTCCTAATCTTTGATATCGCCGGCGTTTCTGGAAGAATGACAATACTGCCGCAGGGTGTGGATATATTCGTCCATCCATCTGCCGCGTTTCTGTGCATAATCCAGCATCCATTCCACGGCTTCCTCAAAACTGTGTGGATTCAGCGCCTCAATCGTTTCCGTCTCGTCTGCGTTGGGAGACGAAGGGGAGCGCCTTTCATACGGGGAGAGAAGGGAGGA
>DXEQ01000267.1 GCA_019114885.1 Candidatus Anaerobutyricum stercoripullorum | reverse complement strand
GTATTTATCTTATCGGCTCAGAAGAATAATTTTTGTACTATAGGCACACGAGTTTCTTCCTTATATATAGGTTCTTTATGAGGAAATGTACTCCGGCTGCCAGGATAATCGGAATGGAGTTAGGGAAAATGAAAGAAAAAATCGAGGCAAACTGGAATAAAATCCTGGACATCCTCATCAAAGAGCAGGATGTCACGCAGGTTGCTGTGCACACATGGATCGAACCGCTGGTCATCCAGTCCATCACAGATACCACCATCACTTTTTTTGTGTCCCGCGGATCAAGAGGGATCGAATTTATCAAGCATAAATATTATGATGTCCTTTTATCGATGGCCATCGAGCAGGTCACAGGCCGGCAATTTGAGATTCTTTTTACTGATTCCCCTGCGCCGGAAGAGACAGCTCCCGCCAAAAAGAGTGTAAAACCAAAAAAGACGACTTCCGTTCCGTCCGAATATTTAGGCAACTTAAATCCGAGATACACCTTTGACACTTTCGTGGTCGGACCCACCAACAAGATGGCTCACGCTGTTTCTGTTGCCGTGGCGGAATCACCGGGAGGTTCCTATAATCCGCTCTTCCTCTACGGAGGCGCCGGACTGGGAAAGACGCACCTGATGCACTCGATCGCACATCACATCATTAATAATAGGAAGGATCTGCGCGTTTTATACGTGACTTCCGAGAAATTTACAAACGAACTGATCGATTCTCTGAAACATGACAAAAACAAGGAATTCAGAGATAAATACCGGAATATCGACGTTCTTCTGATCGACGATATCCAGTTCATCATCGGCAAGGAAAGTACCCAGGAGGAGTTTTTCCACACCTTTAATGAACTGCATGAAGCCAAAAAACAGATCGTGATCTCCTCCGATAAACATCCGAGGGAGATCTCCACTCTGGAGGAACGGCTCCGGTCCCGTTTTGAATGGGGCATCACAGCCGATATCCAGCCGCCGGACTATGAGACAAGAATGGCAATCCTCAAAAAGCGGGCGGAACTGGAGAATCTCGAGATCGACACGGAGGTCATGCAGTATGTGGCCACCAACATCACTTCCAATATCCGGGAACTGGAGGGGGCGCTCAACAAGATTTATGTCTTTGCCAACCTGGAGAAGCGCCCGGTCACACTGCCGCTGGCTGAGGAAGCTTTAAAAGATATCATTGAGACACAAAAAGAGATCACTCCGGAAGTGATCATGGATGTGGTGGCGGAACACTACAATATCACAGTCTCCGACATTCTTTCCCGGAAAAAGAACAAAGAGATCGCCAATCCGCGGCAGATTTGTATGTATTTAAGCCGCAAATATACCAACACCTCCCTGCAGGCCATCGGCAAGATCATGGGAAACAGAGATCATACCACGGTCATGCACGGAGCGGATAAGATCGCAGATCTTCTGACCCGCGACGATCAGTTAAAGTCCAACATGGACATCCTCATAAAGAAACTGAACCCGCCGACCTGATACCCCTGCGGTATTATTTCGCCATCATGTGGATAACCGCCGTTTTCGGCCCCGTATCTGTTTATCCACATTTGATGTGAAAAACCAGTGGATACTCTGTGGATGGTGTGGGGATAATTTTTATACTGTGGATAAACGTTCTTGATAAAATCAGTTATCCACATCCCCATCCTCATAGTTATCCTTTCGGTTTTTCCCTGTTGTTATGCGGTTTTTTTGACTTATTCACACATTCAACAACCCCTACTACTACTACTACTGATATTATCTTATAAATATATTTCATTCGCACCGAAAGGAGTTATACACAATCATGAAGATCATTTGTCCAAAAAGCCAGTTCTTACACGGTGTTACCATTGTCTCCAAGGCGGTTTCCACCAAGACGACCATGGATATTCTGGAATGTATCCTGATTGAAGCTTTTGACAACTGTATTAAATTAACAGCCAATGATACGGAGCTTGGTATCGAGACAACCATTGAGGGAGATATCGTTACCCCTGGTAAGATCGCGCTGGAAGCGAAGCTTTTTTCAGAAATCATCAAAAAAATCCCGGATAATGACGTGATTCTTGAGACAGAAGAAAACGGAAACACCAGTATCCGCTGCGAACAGATCCACTGCAATATCATGGGAAAACAGGGGGATGACTTCTCTCATCTTCCGGTGATCGAGAAAGAAAATAAGATTACTGTCTCTCAATATGATCTGAAAGAAGTAATCCGTCAGACAATTTTCTCTGTTTCCGATAATGAAAACAACAAATTAATGACCGGCGAACTGTTCCAGATCGATCAGAATCAGCTGACTGTCACATCTTTGGACGGTCACCGGATTTCCGTAAGGAAGATCATGCTGCAGGACAGTTATCCGAAGATGGAAGTGATTGTTCCCGGCAAAACTTTATCAGAGATCAGCAAGATTCTTCCGGGAGAAGCCAAAGACAGTGTAAATATGTACATCACGGATAAACATATTTTGTTTGAATTCGAAAATACGCTGGTTGTTTCCCGGCTGCTGGAAGGAAAGTTTTATAATATCAGCCAGATGCTGTCCATGGATTATGAGACAAAGATCGTGATCAACAAAATGGAACTGCTCCGCTGTCTGGACCGGTCCACTCTTTTTGTCAAAGAATCGGACAAAAAACCGATCATCCTTAAGATCGAAGATGGCAAGATGGATCTGATGATCTCTTCTCAGATCGGCTCCATGAAAGATCAGATCCAGATGGAAAAAGAAGGAAAAGACCTTCTGATCGGATTCAATCCGAAGTTTTTAGCTGACGCGCTGCGCGTGATCGATGAAGAAGAGGTTACCATGTACATGATCAACTCCATCGCTCCGTGTATCATCCGGGATGAACAGGTGTCTTACCTCTACCTGATCCTGCCGATCAATGTCAATAACAGTGGATTTTAAGGATTGATAAATTAATATCAAAAATTAAAAGCAAAACACAGGTTGTAATGATAATAATTTAACAATACAGTATAACGAGTAAGGATGCCGGAGAGTTTTTCGTTACATTTCCGGCGTCCGTGTTTGTGCAAACAGGAGTGTGGAGAATGGAATTAAAGTTAAGAGATGAATTTATCAAATTGGGCCAGGCTCTGAAGGCTGCCGGCCTGGTGGATTCGGGACTGGACGCGAAGATCGTCATTCAGGACGGTCTGGTACAGGTCAACGGAGAGGTGGATACCCGCCGCGGCAGAAAGCTTTATGACGGAGACGTGGTCGAGTTCGATGGGGATACGATTCATATCGTGGGATGATGTGTGACAGTGTCCTTTAAGATGCCGGGCCGCGTTATGACAGGAGGATGAGAGATGTTCATAGAATCCATACAACTGAATAATTACCGGAATTATGATTCTGCCGACGTCACTTTTTCTCCCGGCGTCAATATTTTTTTTGGGGACAACGCCCAGGGAAAGACCAATCTGCTGGAGGCCGTCTACTTAAGCGGCACGTCCCGCTCCCACCGGGGCAGCAGAGACAGGGAGCTGATCCGTTTTGGACAGGAGGAGGCTCATGTACGTCTTTTTTTCAGAAAAAATGAACTGTCACACCGGCTGGATTTTCACTTAAAACAAAAGAAACCGAAAGGAATCGCCATAGACGGTCTGCCCATCAAGAAGAGCAGCGAGCTTCTGGGAATGTTACACATCGTTTTCTTCTCTCCGGAAGATCTGGGCATGATCAAAAACGGTCCGTCCATGCGCCGGAAGTTTCTGGACATGGAGATGAGCCAGTTAGACAAGGGATACCTGCAGTATCTTGGCAGCTACAGCCGGCTTTTGACGGAGAGGAATAATCTTTTAAAACAGATCGCTGTTTTTCCACAGCTTCGGGATACTCTGGACGGCTGGGATGAACAGCTTATTTTTACAGGCGAAAAGATTATAGAGAAAAGACGGCAGTTTATCGCAAGAATCGATGAGATGATGCGGGAGATCCACGGGCAGCTCTCGGGCAGCCGGGAGGAGATCCGGGTGAGCTACGAGAAGAATATCTCCGCGGAAGAATTCCGGGATGCTCTGTGGAAACGGAGAGACAGAGATGTCCGGACGGGAACTACCTCTGTGGGGCCCCACAGGGACGATATGGCCTTTTTTATCAATGATGTGGATATTCGAAGGTTCGGCTCCCAGGGACAGCAGAGAACGGCTGCTCTGGCGCTGAAGCTGTCCGAGATCCGGCTGATCGAACAGATATCCGGAGACCGGCCCGTTCTCCTTCTGGACGATGTGCTGTCGGAGCTGGACAGTCACCGGCAGCAGTTTCTTCTGGAGAACCTCTCCGATATCCAGACCATGATCTCCTGTACGGGGCTCGATGATTTTGTGGGAACCCGCGTGCATCTGGATAAAGTGTTTTATGTGGAGCAGGGAAATGTACGGGAATATGACAAAAAAAACGGCCGGTGAGCGGTGCTTTCGGGCCTTTGTTTTTGTGTTTCATCCCCGATTTTTGTTTAAAACATTGAATATCTGGTAATATTTATGATATAATAACTTAGTTATGCTGATTAGATCGATTTGGTAGGAGGTTTTTGTATGAGTGAAGAACAAATTGCTGCAGTCCAGGAATACGGTGCGGATCAGATTCAGATTTTAGAAGGTCTGGAAGCAGTGCGCAAAAGGCCTGGTATGTACATCGGAAGCACTTCCTCCAAGGGCCTTCACCATCTGGTATATGAGATTGTAGATAATTCCATTGATGAGGCCCTGGCGGGCTACTGCGATACCATTGAGGTATATGTCAACAAAGATAACTCCATCACTGTCCGGGATAACGGGCGGGGAATTCCGGTGGGAATCAACAAGAAAAAAGGGATTCCTGCCGTGGAGGTGGTGTTTACCATCCTTCATGCCGGCGGCAAGTTCGGCGGAGGAGGATACAAGGTATCCGGCGGTCTGCACGGTGTGGGAGCCTCCGTCGTCAATGCGCTGTCCGTGTGGCTGGAAGTGGATATCAGCCACGACGGAAAGATTTATCATCAGCGCTATGAGAGAGGAAAGGTCATGTGTCCGCTAACCATCGTCGGAGATACCGAGCGGAGAGGAACGGAAGTACGTTTTCTTCCGGACCCGGATATCTTTGAGGAGACGGTGTTTGATTTTCAGCTGCTGAGGCAGAGACTTCGGGAGATGGCTTTCCTCACCCGGAATCTGAAGATCGTGCTCACCGATCTTCGGGAGGAGGAGCCGGTTTCCCTCACTTTCCATTACGAGGGCGGCATCAAAGAATACGTAGAATATCTGAATAAACAGAAAGAAGTGCTGTATCCGGACGTGATCTACTGCGAGGGCAAGAAGGGGGACGTCTATGTGGAAGTAGCCATGCAGCACAACGACTCCTACAATGAGGGAGTATACAGTTTTGTCAATAATATCACCACGCCGGAGGGAGGAACCCATCTGGCAGGTTTCAGAAGCGCGCTCACCAAAACATTTAATGATTATGCCAGAGAGGCGAAGCTGTTAAAGGACAATGAGCAGAACCTTTCCGGCGAGGATATCCGGGAGGGGCTGGTGGCAATCATCAGTATCAAGATTCCGGAACCGCAGTTTGAGGGACAGACAAAGCAGAAGCTCGGCAACAGTGAGGCGCGGGGAGCGGTTGACAGTGTGGTCAGCGAACAGCTCACTTACTATCTGGAGCAGAATCCGAATGTGGCAAAGAGTATCTGTGAGAAGGCAATCCTGGCACAGCGGGCCAGGGAGGCTGCCAGAAAGGCAAGAGACCTCACAAGAAGGAAGTCCGCTCTGGACGGCATGAGCCTTCCGGGCAAGCTGGCGGACTGTTCGGATAAGAATCCGGAGAACTGCGAGATCTACATCGTGGAGGGAGATTCCGCGGGAGGTTCCGCCAAGACGGCCAGAAGCCGGGCGACCCAGGCCATCCTTCCTCTCCGGGGCAAGATTCTCAACGTGGAGAAGTCCAGACTGGATAAGATTCTTGTCAATAATGAGATCAAGGCGATGATCACCGCGTTTGGAACGGGAATTCATGAAGATTTTGATATTACAAAGCTTCGGTATCACAAGATCATCATCATGACGGATGCCGATGTGGACGGCGCGCATATTGCCACCCTGCTGCTCACCTTCCTGTACCGTTTTATGCCGGAACTGATCAAACAGGGATATGTGTATCTGGCGCAGCCGCCGCTTTATAAGATTGAGAAAAACAAGAAGATCTGGTATGCCTACAGCGATGAGGAGCTGAACAGGATTCTGACGCAGATTGGCAGAGATGGCAACAATAAGATCCAGCGTTATAAGGGACTGGGTGAGATGGATGCCTCTCAGCTCTGGGAGACTACCATGGACCCGGAAAAACGAATCCTTCTCCGTGTCAACATGGATGAGGATTCTCAGTCGGAGCTGGATCTCACATTTGATACATTGATGGGAGACCGTGTGGAGCCGAGAAGAGAGTTTATCGAGGCCAACGCCAAGTATGTGCAGAATCTGGATATCTGACAGACGTCTTAGCGGAGTACAGGAATCTTTGACAGGGTCCGGATTCCGCAGGAGACGCCGAGGAAGACTTGAATAGAGTATATTCAGGAGGAAAAAATGGACGAGAGTAATATTTTTGATAAAATCCATGAGGTCGATCTGAAAGACACCATGGAAAAATCTTATATCGATTACGCCATGAGCGTCATTGTCTCAAGGGCTCTTCCCGATGTGAGAGACGGTCTCAAGCCGGTGCAGAGAAGGATTCTCTACTCCATGATCGAGCTGAACAACGGTCCGGATAAGCCACACAGAAAATGTGCCCGTATCGTCGGTGATACCATGGGTAAATATCACCCGCACGGAGACAGTTCCATCTACGGAGCCCTGGTCAATCTGGCGCAGGAGTGGTCCACCCGCTATCCTCTGGTAGACGGCCACGGCAACTTCGGTTCTGTGGACGGCGACGGGGCGGCCGCCATGCGATACACGGAGGCAAGACTGTCAAAGATCTCCATGGAGATGACGGCGGACATCTATAAAGACACGGTGGATTTCGCGCCGAACTTCGATGAGACAGAGAAGGAGCCGATGGTGCTTCCTTCCCGTTTTCCGAACCTGATGGTCAACGGCGCGCAGGGTATCGCGGTAGGTATGGCGACCAATATCCCGCCACACAATCTCCGGGAGACCATCGACGGCGTTGTGAAGATCATTGACAACCAGATCGAGGAAGACAGAGAGACAGATATCGAAGAACTGATGGAGATCGTGAAGGGACCGGATTTTCCGACCGGAGCCTCCATTCTGGGAAGAAAAGAGATAGAGAAGGCTTACCGCACCGGCCGGGGCAAGATCAGAGTCCGGGCGGTGACAAATATCGAGCCTATGAATAACGGGAAGCAGCGTATCATCGTGACGGAGCTTCCGTATATGGTAAATAAAGCGAAACTGATCGAGAAGATCGCGGAGCTGGTCAAAGAAAAGCGGATCGATGGAATCACGGAGCTTAGGGATGAGTCGGACCGCTCCGGCATGCGGATCTGTATTGAGACGAGAAAGGACGTCAATGCCAACGTTCTGCTCAATCAGCTCTTTAAACATACACAGTTGCAGGATACTTTCGGCGTGATCATGCTGGCGCTGGTTGATAATCAGCCGAAGATTCTCAACTTAAAAGAGATGCTCACCTATTATCTGGATCATCAGAAAGACGTTGTCACCAGAAGAACCAGATATGAATTAAACAAGGCCAAAGAGCGGGCACACATTTTGGAGGGATTGTTAAAGGCCCTCGATGTGATCGATGAGGTGATCCGTATCATCCGTGCCTCCAAAAATGTATCGGAGGCCAGAGAAAGCCTCATGGAAGCCTTTGATTTCTCGGAAGCCCAGGCGCAGGCCATCGTGGACATGCGTCTGCGCGCTCTCACCGGTCTGGAACGGGAGAAGCTGCAGGCGGAATATGACGAGCTGGAAAAGAAGATCGCGGAGTACGAGGCGATTCTGGCCGATGAGAAGCTGCTTCTCGGCGTGATCCGGGAGGAGATCATCCTGATCCGGGATAAGTATGGCGACGACCGCCGGACGTCCATTGAGCTGGACGCGGAGGATCTGAGCGACGAGGCGCTGATTCCGAGAAAAGATACGGTGATCACCTTCTCCGGTCTTGGTTATATCAAGCGGATGACGCTTGATAACTTCCACAGTCAGAACCGGGGCGGCAAGGGCATCAAGGGGATGCACATGATCGAAGATGACAATATTGACGATATGTTCATCACCAGCACCCACAACTACATCCTGTTCTTTACCAACCGGGGACGGGTGTACCGCCTGAAAGGATACGAGATTCCGGAGGCGGGACGGACGGCCCGGGGCGTCAATATCATTAATCTGCTCTCCCTGCAGCCGGAAGAAAAGGTTACGGCCATCATCCCGGTGAAGGAGGAAGAGGAGAAGAAGTATCTCGTCATGGCCACCAGACGGGGAATCATCAAGAAAACCAGGCTGGACGAGTATCAGAATATCCGTAAGACCGGACTGTCAGCCATTGTTCTCCGGGAGGGAGACGATCTTATTGAGGTAAAACAGGCCGGCGATGAAGATGACATTTTCATGATTACAAAGGAAGGACAGTGTATCCGTTTCGCCTCCGGCAATGTGCGGGAGATCGGACGGGTGTCCATCGGTGTGATCGGAATCAATCTGGGAGATTCCGACGAGGTGGTCGCCATGCAGGTAAGTTCCGAGGGAACGGATCTGCTCATCGTATCTGAGAAAGGTATGGGCAAGAGGACGCCTCTTTCCGAGTTTACCTTGCAGAACCGGGGCGGCAAGGGCCTGCGGTGTTACCGGATCACGGAGAAGACCGGCTATGTGGTGGGCGCCAAGATCGTGAATGAGGACGAAGAGATCATGATGATCACCACGGAAGGAATCGTCATCCGTATGGAAAGCGGAAGCATTTCCGTGATCGGAAGAAATACTTCCGGAGTGAAACTGATGGATATCGATCCGGACAGTGATGTGAAGGTGGCCAGTGTCACGAAGGTCACCCTGACGGAGACAGAGGAAGAGATGTCGACTGCCCGGGAGGAAGACACCGGAAAGCAGCCTGTGGAAGAAACGGAGAGAGAGGAAGTTCCACAGGAATAAAGGATACAGATCAATAAGAGCACGGGCTGCTGCACGACTGATTTTCCAGGGACAGGAGGTTGTTCTGGAGCAGGAAGGTGCAGCGGCCCTTTCTTTATATACAAAGAAAAGGAGCAGGGTATCTATGAAGACGATTCAGACAGATCAGATTGTCAATGCAATCAGAGAAATGTGTATGGAAGCCAATTATTATCTGTCCGAGGATATGAAACATGTACTGTACGAGGCGGCGGACAGGGAAGAAAGTCCGCTGGGACGTCAGATTCTCGGTCAGCTTAAGGAGAATCTGGATATTGCCGGACAGAATCAGATTCCAATCTGTCAGGATACCGGTATGGCCGTGGTATTTGTCTCCGTGGGACAGGAGGTACATATCGAGGGCGGTTCCCTGACAGACGCCGTCAATGAGGGAGTACGTCAGGGATATACAGACGGGTATCTGCGTAAGTCTGTGGTGAAGGATCCTTTTTTTAGGGAAAACACGAAGGATAACACACCGGCAGTCATACACTATGATATCGTGCCGGGAGACAGCCTTACCCTGACGCTGGCCCCAAAAGGATTTGGAAGCGAAAATATGAGCCGTATCTTCATGTTGAAGCCGGCAGATGGTATGGAGGGAGCAAAGGAAGCTATTTTGTCCGCAGTGAAAGAGGCGGGGCCGAATGCCTGTCCGCCGGTGGTAGTGGGTGTTGGTATCGGCGGAACATTTGAAAAGGCAGCTCTTCTGGCAAAACAGGCTCTTACCAGAAAGGCGGGAGAACACTCTGTGATTCCTTATGTGAAGGAGATGGAGGAAGAATTACTGGATAAGATCAATGGCCTTGGAATCGGACCGGCCGGTCTGGGTGGCAGAATCACAGCGCTGGCAGTCAATATCAATACCTATCCGACACATATCGCGGGCCTTCCTGTGGCGGTCAATATGTGCTGCCATGTGAACCGTCATGTGACGAGAGTGCTGTGAGAATATCCTATAAGAGTCCTGCACATATCAGAAAGTATTTCATATAGGAGAGCCTTACACAAGAAAGGAGAGAGCAGATGAACAGAGAGATTCAGGTTCCGTTAAAGGAACAGGATATCGAGACCTTAAAGGCGGGAGACTATGTCTATCTGACCGGTACCATCTATACGGCAAGAGACGCCGCCCATAAAAGAATGTATGATTCCATGAAAAAAGGAGAACCTTTACC
>DXEQ01000266.1 GCA_019114885.1 Candidatus Anaerobutyricum stercoripullorum | reverse complement strand
ACCGGGGATTCCTGCGGAAGGAACTGGAGAAGAGCAGCCGCTTTGACCCGCCGCCGCACATCAAAGATCTGGCCCGCTACGCCTCCCCGATCGTCTCCCTGGGCAACCAGACCGGCGAGGGATGGTTCCTGACCGGCGAGATGGTGGAGCTGATTGAAGGCGGCGCGCCGAATATCGTCTGCACCCAGCCATTTGCCTGTCTCCCGAACCACGTTGTCGGAAAAGGTGTTATCAAGGAGCTGCGGCGCAAATACCCGCAGTCCAATATCGTGGCCATCGACTACGACCCGGGCGCCAGCGAGGTCAATCAGGTTAACCGTATCAAGCTGATGCTGGCCACCGCCCAGAAGAATCTGGAAAAAGAAACAGAAAACGCAACAAAAAAACAGGGCGCCAATTAACCGGCGCCTGTCCTATGCTAAAAAAGGGCCGCTGCCAAAATGTATCTCTGGCAGCGGCCTTCTTCTTATCCTGACCTGTATTTTTTTTTACGCACAAGTCTTATTTTCTTTCCTCACGGAGATTCTTTCTCTTTTCTGACGAATTATTTTACTCCTATTTTCTTTCTTCGCGGATCTTATTGAGACGCTTCATCACGTCATTTTCTCCGGTACCGAAATACTTATGTAAGGTCTTGTATTCTTCATAGAGCTTGTCATACACTTCCGTATTGTCCGGATTCGGAGTGTAGACCTTATCCTCCACCTGTCCGATCTTCCGGGCGATCTCACTGGCGTTCTTATATCCGGTCACCTGCTCGGAAGCTGCCGCCGCGCCGAGGATTGCCGCGCCGAGAGCGCTGGCCTGCGTGGTGGCGGAAACACGGATGTTTTTCTTACAGATGTCCGCATAAACCTGTACCAGCATCTGATTCTTCACAGGGATACCGCCGCTTAACACGATGGAATTGACCGGAACACCGGCGTCCTCGAAGGATTCCACGATCATTCTTGTGCCGTAGGCAGTGGCCTCGATCAGCGCCAGATAGATCTCTTCCGGCTTCGTGAGCAGGTTCATGCCCATGATCAGTCCGTTCAGGTTAAAGTCCATCAGAGGGGAGCGGACGCCGTTAAACCAGTCGAGAGCCAGCAGGCCGCTCTGTCCTGCCTTATAGTCCTTTAATTTGTCTGTGAGCAGCTGATGCACAGAGATTCCTCTCTCTCTTGCCTCCTGCGCGTAGCTTTCCGGCACGCAGTTGTCCACGAACCATGCGAAGTGATCGCCCACGCAGCACTGGCCGGCTTCATAGCCGAAGTATCCCGGCATGATACCGTCTTTGACAAGTCCGCCGACGCCGGCGATACCAGCCTCTGTCTCCGACAGCATCATATGGCAGGAAGAAGTTCCCACAATAATCATCATCTCTCCCGGCTCTCCGATACCGCAGCCCGGCAGAGAGGAATGGGCGTCAATGATACCGGTTCCCACCGGTGTGCCCGCCAGAAGTCCCAGCTGTTTTGCCATGGATTCGCACAGATGTCCGGCTGTCTCCCCGATCGATTTGATCGGCGCGTCCATCTTCTCCGCGATAAAATGTTCCATCCGCGGATCCAGCGCCTTGAAGAAATCATCGGACGGATATCCGGAATCATGACGGTAGAAGGCTTTGTATCCTGCGCCGCAAGCGCTCCGGGTCTCCTCGTCCGTCATCTCCCAGATGATCCAGTCGAGAGCCTCCATCATCCGGTCGGCTTCTTCGTATACTTTTGGCGCATGGCGGAGTGTCTCAAGCACCTTCGGGATCATCCACTCGCTGGATACCTTACCGCCGTAAAGAGGCAGCCATTTCTCTCCTCTCTCCTTGGCGATCCGGTCGATCATCAGCGCCTCCTCTTCCGCGCCGTGGTGCTTCCACAGCTTCACATAGGCGTGAGGCTCATCCTTAAACTGATCCAGATGACATAACGGAGTCTTATCCGCCTTGACAGGGAGAACAGTCGAAGATGTGAAATCCACGCCGATGCCGATCACTTCTTCCGGAAACGCCTTCTGCTGTGCCATCACATTGCGGACCGTGATGATCAGTCCCTCCAGATAATCCTGCGGGTCCTGCAGCGCCCAGCCCGGCGCCAGCCTCTTGCCGGACGGAATCCTCTCCTCCATGACTCCGTGTGGATACTCATAGATACTGGTCGCCACCTCTTCGCCCGTGTGGACATCCACCATCAGCGCGCGGACAGATAATGTACCATAATCCACTCCAATTGCATATTTACTCATGTTCCTTCTCCTTTCGTTCTGCGTTGTTTTATTGTAACATTTCCGGTTTATGACCGTCCATGTTTTCTTTTGTCTACTTCTCACATTTTTTATGTGTAAATCTTACTGCATAATCTCCTGTTCGGAACGAAAATATTCCGCGACTTTTTCCGCATAAGTGTCAAGAAGTCCCAGGTCCCAGAGCACCTGCAGAATGGTGAACCGGTTCCGCACTTCCTTGGCGAGAATCACCGCGTCCCGCACCAGTTCAGATGAGATCCCGATCTGACGGGGATTCACCGGCTCTCCCAGCGACGCCATCATTTTTTCCATCTCCCTGTGGGAAGGA
>DXEQ01000265.1 GCA_019114885.1 Candidatus Anaerobutyricum stercoripullorum | reverse complement strand
AAAAACATCAATTTATCTCTGTTGGCCGGCACATTTTTAAAAAAATGCCGGCTACTATCTGTTTCCTTCTTCACGCATCAAAGTGCATATTTCCTCATAAAGGCCAAACGCCATATTTTTATCGTACGGATATACCAGCAGCACATCGAGCATGTAAGGAGAGACGGTAAGTCTCAACAGCCGTGCGGCGAACGCCATGGCGGCGATTTCCGACAGACAGGCGATGGTGGAACGGTTGGAAAACGGTTTCCGCCACAGCTCCACCTTTTCCGTCCGGGTAAAGATTTCTTCCGCATGCCGCTCTTCCACCACATGAAACAACTCGTGTGCCAACAGGATTGCGGACAGATTCTCCCGTTTAAGAAGCGGGCAGCCGCTCTTTTTTTCAAATGCGGACGCTTTATCCACGCAATCCGTAAAAATCGTGATCTCATCAGGCTGTACAAACTGGGCAAACAGGACCAGTTCCCCTCCCACCGGGACCGGCGGCGTCTCCACCCGGATTCCCATCTTCCCGGCGAGTTCCCGCGGACTGCGGGTGTGGTACTCTTCAACAATCCAATCTGCCCACTGCCTGCCGCAGTCGTTTGCCTTACGGATGTATGCTTTCTTCTGTTCCGTGGTAAATTTTCCGGAAAGCGGTTCCCGGTCAAAAGCGTACAACCCCCAGCTTTCCTCCGTCACCTTCTCCAGCTTTCGCACCATTTCTTCCAGCGGAACTTCCGGGCTGGTTCTCATTGGCGCAGGAGTGCTCCCGCCGCCAAATGCGTGAAACAGTTTTTTCAGTTTTTCTGTTCTTCCTGTTTTTTTCATGAAAGCACTCCTTTCTCCCGTTCGGGGTGGTTTACAGACTGTTCTTCGCGCCGACGATGATGACCTCGTCCGCCGGATTGATGGTCTGCATCTCCACTTCCATCAGCATCATGATCTTATCCAGATCGATGGAACCGGCAAAGTCCATGACCCTCGCGCCGGAGCAAATGTAATAGTCCGGTCTTAAGATGGCATCCTGCTGATAGATAGCCAGTTCTTCCCAGAGCTGTGACACGATATTCCGGTAGCTTCCCGCCTTGCAAAGAACTGCCTTTCCATCGTTTCTCTGCACTTTGATAAATCCTTTTTTATCCAGAATACGCAGCGGATGTTTGCCTTTTCTGTCCATGCCGAATACAAAGAAATGTTTTGTGGCACATTCCTCGGTGATCTCTGCCGGCGATGCTTTCAGATCGTCGGCTGCCAGCTGACAGGCTTCCTCTGCCGTACATTCTTTTAACAGATCGGTGGTCTTTACCTCCGTGGAACCAAGGGCGATGGCCGTCAGCTTGGAAGTCTGCGGGTCGATCTCGATGTGTACTTCCACGCTGTCTGCAGCAGCGCCACTCTCCACCGCTTTGTCGATGGCTTCCGCCTTGATGGAACGGATATCCTCCGGCGTCGGGTTCGGAACCACACGTTCCACCACGTCACGGACCATGGCAAGGGCAACGCCGATGGATGAGATGACTTCCGCGTTATCTGGAATGGAATAACGAAGTCCCATCTTATCGGAGCAGAATCCGATTAATGCGGCAGCGCCTCCGCCGACGCCCACCAGGCTGATCTGGTCTTTTTCCAGTCGGTATTTTTCTGCCAGATCCATGATGATCGGCTCAATCTTTTCATAGGCTCTCGTGAGAATCTGTGTCGCCACTTCTTCCACCGTTTTACCCATGTAGTCTGCCAGCGGCTGCATGGCCTTTCTTGCCGCGTTGGCATTACCGTAGGCAAAATATTCCGGCTTGATCAGTCCCAGTACATTTGCTGCGCAGGTATTGGTGATGGTGATACGTTTTCCGTTTTTCAGTTCGATGGCCACATAGTCGTCCGGATCTCCTTCCTTCGGGCTGAAGAAAACAACCTTCGGGTCCACGATTTCTTCCTCCGGGGTAAATACGGCGTAATCCATGCCGGCGATATGGGCGGAACGAGGGCCCACATCTTTCACGCCGCTCTTATCAGCGCGGACCATACTTCCTCCGGCAACGCCCAGGACACGCACGTCCAGACTGCTGATATAAGTACGATGTCCTCCGACTACAGAATAGTCAATGGCAGGACGTCCATCCTTGATAACACCGATGTTGGTGGTCGTTCCTCCAACCTCAAAATACACGCCGTTGGAAGCACGCAGGTACATGAGACTTCCCATGACGGAGGCCGCCGGACCGGAAAGCATGGTAAGAACCGGTCGCTTTTTCATCTCGCTGATCTCCATGACGCCGCCGTCGCCGCGCATGATCATCAGGGGAACTTCTACCCCGGCGCTTCGCACGCTGGATTCGGTGGAGTTGGCTGTGTTTAACATTTTCGGGAGGATAGACGCGTTGATGGCCGCGGTACGGGTCCGCCGTGTCAGTCCATATAGTTTTGTGATCTCGCTGGCCGCTGTCGCTTCCAGTCCCATGTCTTTGGCAATCTTGCAGATGCCGGTCTCATTTTCCATATCATCCACACCGTAGGATTCGCTGGCCACAACAACTTCCGCTCCTTCATCCACCAGAGAGCGGATCGTGTCGGTCACCAGTTCGTCCGACAGCTTTTCATCGCAGATAAAGCGGTTATGCAGGCGGATAAACCTTCCGGAACCCAGGTTGATGTCTTTCATGTTGGTCTGGATTTTGGCAATCCATCCTCCGATACCTTTCGGGCCGACGCCCACAACACCCACGTGCGCCACATCGCCCTCGATCAGCGCGTTGGTAGCCTGTGTGGTGGAATGGGCCACAAAGATGACGTCCTTTGGGTCGATCTCGTTTTCCCGCAGGCAGTTCTGGAATGCCTGTACAACGCCGGCCGCCACACCGGCTTTGTCATCGTGCGTAGTCTTTACGGAAGACTTTCCGATGATCTCGTGCGTCTTATTATCAATGGCAACCGCCTTCGTGTGCGTTCCGCCCACGTCAATTCCCATACGAACTTTTCTATTACTCATTTTCCGCTCCTCCTTAACCGAACATTACATAGGTGATTGCCTGCATGATGATACAGATGATCCACGCGTATGGCAGCGTTTTCTTCAAATGCTCTCTCGTTGAAACTTTCGCGTAGCTGACGCCCCAGGCAATCCAGCTCTGTGTCATACAGATGGACACGTTCATGGTGATGGAAGGAATGACCATCAGTCCGAAAAGGTACGGGGTAGAGAAACCGATTCCTTTTAAGATTCCCAGTGTCGCAGCGCCGCATCCAAAGAGAGTGAACGGACCACGGAACAATCCAAGCGGCGCCAGCAGAGCAAAGGCGATGCTGATGACCAGCGTATTGTCCGGGATGACATTGCCAAGCAGCGCGTTAAAATACGGAACACACAGTTCGGCCGCTTTATTGAACATCGGGATCATTAACAAAAATCCGATCAGCGGAGCGGTGTCCACCACGCCGTCATAGAAATCTTTGTTTAAGATACGGCAGGCGCCACGGAAAGATTTCAGCTTTCCACAGACTGTCAGCGCGTAAAAACTTCCGAGGGTAAAACCGAGGATGATCGGTACGTTAAATACAACCAGCAGCACGACCGGCAGTACCGGAGCAATCAGCGCGATGGAAGGAACGTATCCCGGACGCGCTTTTCTCGCCGCGGAGGCGCACCACGCATGAACGGTTTTCTTTTTTCTAAGAGAGATCACACACATGATCACTACCAGAATCAGCTGTACCGCCAGTCCGATACCTGCCCAGCGCAGACGGGCCGGATCATCGTAAGTGATCAGCTGTTTTCCGTCTTCTCCCAGGAAGAAGGCGAGGAACTGTCCGGTCAGTACCGGATTTAAGTACATGCCGGCGCCGACACTTAACATAAACGAACCAATGGAAAGGTTTTTCGGTATACCAAGGCTCATGAGGATCGGCAGGATGATCACGCCGATGGCCACGACCGCACCCGCGCCAAACAGGGTGGAAAAAATCGCGGTAGTCACAACGGATAACAGTACGCAGATGATCACCGGTTTATCGCCGCCAAGCTCTACCGCTTTCCGAATCAGGGTGTCGGCAATACCTGTCTGTAAGAGCACCCGGCCGAACCAGGCGCCGAATACGACGTTGACCAGAACGCTTCCCCAGCCCTCCGGGCCCGCCTGGAAGACGTTGGTGATCGCGTCAACAAAACTGATATCGGTTATACCCGGATAAGACGCGATAAACTCCGGATTGGTAGCAAATGTATTTCCAATCAGCGGGAGCGCTGTCCACAACACGCCCATGATGAGCATTCCCATCATCAGGTTGCCGCCCCGCACCGCATAAACCGCCAGGCCAACGAAGGTGACCAGCAGCAGGATTCCAATAATATATTCCATAACTTTTTCTCCTTATTTCTTTCTTCACAGTGCCGCCGCGCAGCCTGTCCGTTTTTCTCTTTTCCGGCCAGCCGCGCCGTATTGTCCTGTTACATGTTAAGCACAGAGTTCCAGACTTCTTCGATCACCGGAATTCCCTGTTCTTTGTTTTCTTTGATGTTCTTAAGTTCCAGTTCACCCGGATAGAGAACCTCTCCTCCTTCTGTGACCGGCACAGAAGATTTCACATCGGCCAGGATTGCGTCAACGATCGCGTCTGTCTCCTCCACCGTATTAAATTTCGTCGGGTCTACGGCGATCATAATCTGAGTCAGGCCAATCTCATCACCGAAGGTTCCGATTTTTTGCACAGAGTTTCCATTGGTCAGCACGGTGGCGATCAGATCAAGGATGATGGAAAGACCGCTTCCCTTCCAGTATCCCATCGGAAGCACACGCCATGTCTTCTCAATCTCCGCCGGATCCGTTGTCAGCTCTCCTTTGGTATCGTATCCTCCCGGAACCGGAAGCTTCACTCCTCTTAACCGGCAGTCCTCAATCTTGCCGTAAGAGAACTGGGACACCGCACAGTCGATCATAGCGTGCTCTCCATTGGAACGCGGTACCGCCATGATCAGCGGGTTGTTTCCAATCTTTCTGTCCATACCGCCCCACGCCGGCATATTCGGCATGGTGTTGGACCAGCAGATGCCGATACATCCGTTATCCGCTGCCAGCCAGCCATAGGTGCCTCCGCGCATCCAGTGGTTATTGTTGCCGAGGGCGACACAGCCGATACCGTACTCTTTTGCCAGCTCACAGGCACGGTCCATGGCCCGTTTCGCGTTCAGCGGGCCAAATCCCCGGTGACCGTCCCAGCGCTCGATGGCTCCCATCTGCATCTCGCAGGTTGCTCTTGCATCCGGGTCAATCTCTCCTTTTTCCAGATAGCTGACCACTCGCGGGAACCGGTTCAGACCGTGAGAAAATACCCCTGCCAGACTGTTCTGTGCGAAAATGACCGCCGCATTCTCCGCATCCTCACGCTGGAATCCTTTCTTCTCCAAAACTCTTGCAAACTCATTCACCATTTCTTCATACGGAACTCTCATCATGCTCTCCTTTCATTCTTGAAAATGTATTGAAAATTTATAAAAGCGCTTTCTTGGGTTTTATTATATTCATCATCTCGATTTTGTCAATTATTCTTTAGTATTCCCAGTTTATTTCGTCCTATTCAACAAATTTGCATCTTGTTTTTCGTGCAAAACACCTATGATTTTTCACATTTTTAGAAAGCGCTTTCATAATCTGGTAAAACTCATCGTTTCGCATGACATTTTTACATGCATGAACAAAGAGTTCTGCCGAGCAGAACTCTCGCGCCGAGCGCGGTCGCTTCAGCGACAAAATTCCGTTTCACGCGAGTGCGCATCCCTCCCGGAGGGATTTTTATCTTATAGGAATTCCGACGGAATTTCCTATAAGATAAAAAAAGACTATTT
>DXEQ01000032.1 GCA_019114885.1 Candidatus Anaerobutyricum stercoripullorum | reverse complement strand
GCTGCGAATGATGAAAAGCAGAAGCTTGAAAGATCACGAAAAGTGATTTTAAAAATGTATGATCATGTCAATTTGGCAAAAAGGCAATATAACGAATTAAAAGAATCTGATGATGATTTCGAAATGAAATTCAGAAAAAGTTTTCAGAGCCATCAGGTAGAATTGACAAGAGAAATGAGCAGCCAGCTAGTTACATTAGTCGGTATTTTTACAGCAATTGCTTTTGTGGTATTTGGAGGGATTAGTTCCTTAGATAATGTATTTCAAAATGGAATAGCAGATATTCCGTTATTACGTGTAATGATTATTGGTATCGTTTGGTCTTTATGTATGATTAATTTAGTATTTATATTTTTGTTTTGTGTTGGAAAGATAACGAAGTTATCGTTTAAGTTTCCTAATGCAGTTCAGAATAGTTTGACAAAGAAATATCCTATTATATTTTGGAGTAACTGGCAAAAGGGAAAAATTCAGTAAGATTTTAAAGGGAGGCGGCTGTTCGTCTCCCATTTTATTTGCTTTTTTCACCCCCGCTCCTCCTCGCTTTGGCAGAGTGCGATAGTGATTCCCTTATATTTCTCTTTATCCCGCAGGATACGTCCTTTGCCGGAAGCTAGATAGGCGCTGGCGGTGGAGACGGAGAGGACGCCGGTCTGCTTAGCTACGAAGCCGGAGGTTTGGATACCGAGACCGGTGATGTCCAGTGCCTCGATGTCGGCGGTGGGGATGACGGTCAGGGGAACGCCGAGTTGTCGGGCGGTGGCGAGGATGCCGGGTTCGTCAGCTTTCAGCGGGATGGTGCTGATACATTTCAGGGAGAGAGGGCTTAAGCCCTCTTTTTTTAGTGTCGCAAGAAGGGCGTCCCGGATGGAATCGGCGTCCACGTTCCGCTTGCATCCGATCCCGGCGCAGATGGTCCGGGGCCGCAGATAGAGGACGGGCGCGGTGTCGCGGCCGAGGGCCGAGGTATTGTGTGGGGATTCGGCTCCGTCTGGCGCTGCGTCCAGCGTAAATCCTTCGTCGATCACTACCGTTGGCGCCTCTGCGCGCTCCTGCTCCTGCCGCATCTCTTCCACGGTCATAAGCTGCATTTTCCCTGCGGCGGCTGCGGCGGTCAGCTCCGGGTAGGTGCGGCTGGTGATGACGCGGACGGGCTGGCCGGAGAGGAGGGCGCCGCTGATATGTTTGAGGGCGCCAATGTTTTCGATGGCCATGCCGTGTTTTTTGGCGAAGGTGTCGAAGGACAGTTCGCCCGCCACGTCGGTGGCGGTGGTGATGACGGCGCTGCCGCCGGATAGAGCGGCCATTTCCCGTGCCAGATCGTTGGCGCCGCCCAGATGACCGGACAGGAGGCTGATGGCGTACTGTCCGCGCTGGTCCATGACGACGACGCCGGGATCGCTGGTCTTGTGGACCAGCAGCGGGGCCAGAATGCGGACGACGATGCCGGTGGCCATGATGCAGACCAGATAGTCGTATTTGTGAAAGGCTTCCCGGAGGGAAGCTTTAAAGTCTGTTTTGTCGTAGAGGTCGCCGGGATGGGAGGCGGCCAGCCTGCGGGCCAGCTGCTCTCCTTCGCCGGTGAGATAAAAGTATGCGGTGGACATGGTGTACCTCCTCAGTCGTCTGAACGTAATTTTTGTTTGATATAATCGATAAATTGCTGCGCTGCTTCGTCCTCGGTCATGCCGGCCGGCGTCACCAGATGGGTCTCCATCACCAGTTCCGGATGCGCCTCGTATTCCTCAGGAGCCAGGGGCAGGAAGACGATGTCCGGAAAATGGTGATACTGATACATGCGCCGGGAGCCGAAGCCTGCCAGAGGGGAGCCGTGCAGGATTGGAAGAAAGGCGTTGATGTCGGCGGTTCCCTGAACCGGACAGGAGACGCCCTCCCGGGCGAGCTGCCGCAGCAGGATGTTGTTGAAGTCCTCCATGCCGGAGAGAAGCAGCAGCTTCTGCTGCCGGAGATCCTGGAGATGGATGGAGTCCTTTTCTGCCAGCGGATGCCGTTTGTCTACGATCAGGTGAACAGGCTCCCGGCAGAGGATGTGGAGCGAGTGGAGCGTCTCGGGAATAGGGCCCCGCATGAAGGCCAGGTCCGCCTGTCGACAGAGCAGCTGTTCCGGCAGAGCCGGATTCTCGTATTCCTGATACCGGATTGCCGCCTGCGGGTAGAAAGCCCGGTAGCTGGACAGCAGGTCCTGACAGCAGGACAGGGCGAAGCCGTGGTAGGCGGCAATCTTCAGCACCCGGTTCTGCCGCAGGGCGTCGATGGCCAGCTGCAGTTCCTGATAGGAGTTGGCAATCTTGTTAAAATGTACGAAAAGGGCGTCAGCTTCCCGGGTGGGAACCACGCCGGAAGTGTGGCGGTCGAAGAGGGAAAAGCCCAGCTCCTCCTCCAGACGGCTCACGGATTTGCTTAAGCCCTGCTGCGATATGTACAGATTTTTGCTGGCCCGGGTGATGTTCTGGTCCTGATACAGCTGTATAAAATATTGAATCTGGCGTAACTCCATATGTCCCTCTCCTGTGCGTCATTTATTTTTGTCGTGATCGTAGATCTGATTCTGTTTTGGCGGGCCGCAAAGTAAGAATGATTCCGCGGACAAGCCTGCCATGGGCCTGCCGCGCTTTTGGCCCTGCTATCATCATATATGGAAGAAGTTCCCCTGTCAAGCGCCGCCGGGGGCATAGGCCGTCTGCCCGGTCGCGGCCCGGGAGTGCCATTTCCGCCCGTCTGGCAGCGGCCTGAGATTGCCATTTCTGCCTGCCCGGCAGCGGCCGGAAAGTGACAACCCTGCCTGTATTTTTCTGTTGTACTTTCTCTGCAAATGTACTGGAAAATGGAAAGAAAACAGGCATTTAATATAAAAATCGCGGGTATTTTTGGTGAAAATATGAGAAAAACGAGGCAGAACAAAATTTTTTGTACTGGAAGGATAATTTTTTGACCGTCAAAATGAAAAACTACCTTTAGCCAAAAAGGGTTTCATGGTATAATGATTGCGCTAAGCGCAATCTGAAGCGGTTACACCGCTTCGCCCTGCTGCGCATTGCGGTTATGAATAAGCGCAGGATAACATTTTGTCATAAAGCAGAATGAAAGGAATGAGAATACATATGAACACAACAAAATCGGAAGAACTTTATAAGATCGCGTTGGATCTGATGCCGGGCGGCGTGAACTCGCCGGTGCGTGCTTTTGGTTCGGTGGGAAGGAATCCGCTGTTTATCGATCATGCCAAAGGGGCGTATGTCTATGATGTGGACGGCAATAAGTATATAGATTATGTCTGTTCCTGGGGCCCGGGGATTCTGGGTCACGCCCATCCGGAAGTGATCGAGGCGGTGGTGAAGGCCTGCTATGACGGTCTTACTTTCGGCGCGCCGACGGGTAAGGAGAATATGCTGGCGGCCATGATCCGGGAGCTGATTCCGTCCATGGAGATGGTGCGGATGGTCAACTCCGGTACGGAGGCCACCATGAGTGCCATCCGGGCGGCCAGAGGATATACGGGAAGAGATAAGATCATCAAGTTCAAGGGGTGTTATCACGGACACTCCGACGGACTTCTGGTGCAGGCCGGTTCCGCGGCGCTGACTCAGTCCGTGCCGGACAGCGCCGGTGTGCCGGCGTCCTTTGCGCAGCAGACGCTGGTGGCCCTTTACAATGATAAGGATTCGGTGCGGGAGCTGTTCGAGAATAACAAGGATCAGATTGCGGCCCTCATCGTGGAGCCGGTGGCCGCTAACATGGGCGTGGTTCTGCCGGACGATGATTTTCTGCCGTTTTTGCGGGAGATCACGGAGGAGAACGGCGCTGTGCTGATTTTTGATGAGGTGATCACCGGATTCCGTCTCGGCATCGGCGGAGCCCAGCAGTGGTACGGGGTGAAGCCGGATATGACTACCCTCGGCAAGATCGTGGGCGGCGGCATGCCGATGGCTGTGTACGGAGGTAAGAGAGAGATCATGCAGAAGGTGGCGCCGACCGGTAAGGTTTATCAGGCGGGCACCCTCTCCGGCAACCCGATTGCTACCACGGCGGGTATCAAGACGCTGGAGCTGCTGCGGGATAACCCGTCCATTTACGATAAGATCGAGGCCAACACGAAGAAGCTGGCGGAGGCTTACCGGGCGAGAGCGGAGAAGTTCGGTCTGCACATGCACATCAATCAGATCGGTTCGCTCATGTGCGCTTTCTTCACCGATGAAAATGTGCGGGATTACGCTGGCGCTCTGTCTTCTGACACGAAGGCGTACGCGGATTACTTTAACTACATGCTGAACAACGGTATCTATGTGGCACCGTCGCAGTTTGAGGCCATGTTTATCTCCGGTGCCCATTCGGACGAAGATATCAGAAAGACCATCGACGTGCTGCTGGCAGAGTAGCCGACGGCCCGGCGCGCACAGCCGCCGCAAAACAAAAAGACCGGCCGGGTATCCGGCCTTTATATAAGAGAAATACCTGTAGAAAAGGAGAAAAGAGAGCATGGTACATTTCATTGGAGCCGGTCCGGGGGACCCGGAATTACTGACGATCAAGGGAAAGAAACTGATTGATAACGCGGATGTGATCATTTACGCGGGTTCCCTGGTAAATAAAGAAGTGCTGGCGGGAGCGAAGGAGGGCGCGAAGATCTATAACAGCGCCACCATGACGCTGGAGGAAGTCATCGAGGTGATGAAGGAGGCCGATGCGAAGGGACTGGATGTGGCGAGAGTCCACACCGGCGACCCGGCCATCTTCGGGGCGCACCGGGAGCAGATGGATGAGCTGGACAGACTGGGCATTGCCCACGAGGTCATTCCGGGCGTCAGCTCATTTCTTGCCACAGCGGCGGCCCTGCAGAAAGAGTATACGCTGCCGGGCGTTTCCCAGACGGTCATCCTGACCCGGATGGAGGGAAGAACGCCGATGCCGCCGAAGGAGAAGCTTAAGGATCTGGCGAAACATAATTCCACCATGATCATCTTCCTGAGCGTGGGCATGATCGACAAGATGGCGGAGACGCTGCGGGAAGAGTACCGGGATGATACGCCGGTGGCCGTGGTCTACAAGGCGTCCTGGGAGGACCAGAAGATCGTCATCGGCAATCTGACCAACATCGCTGAGAAGGTGAAGGAAGCCGGTATAACCAAGACGGCCCTCACCGTGGTGGGAGACTTCCTGGGCGACGAATATGAACTGTCAAAGCTTTACGATAAAACATTTACACATGAATTCAGGAAAGCAAAGGAATAAAAATGGGTATACAGATCATCAGTATCAGCCATAAGATCGCGCCGCTGCACGTGCGGGAGATGTTTGCCTTCACGAAGGAGCAGCAGGAGGAGATGATGCGGAGGATGACCGACTGTCTGGAGGTGTCCGAGTGCGTCGTCCTGTCCACCTGCAACCGGACGGAGATGTACGTTTACTCCGAATCGGGCAGTGAGGGCGTGGTATTTAACCGCATGGAGGATGTGCTTCTGGAGTGCGCGGGCGCGCAGGAGGAAGAGGATATCGGAAATTATCTGCTGTTTTTCCATGGCAAAAAAGCCATACAACATCTGTTTGAGGTGGCGGCGGGGCTGGATTCCATGGTCATCGGCGAGGACCAGATCCTCGGACAGGTGAAGGAGGCCCACAAGCAGGCGAGAGCCATCGGGGCGACCGGCGTGTATCTCAACACATTTTTCCGCATGGCGGTGACCAGCGCCAAGAAGGTAAAGACCGACACGGATCTGTCGCGGACCTCGGTGTCCACGGCGACGCTGGCCATCAAGGTGGCGGAGGAAGCGCTGGGGAGCCTCAGGGGCAAGAAGGTCATGATCATCGGGGCCACCGGCAAGATCGGCGGTATCGTTCTCATGAACATGCTGTCCTTAAACGGTCCGGAGGTCTACGTGACCACCCGGAGCAACAAGGTCATCAGCACCAAGCACGGGCAGAATAATTTTCTGACCATCGAGTACGAGGACCGCTACGATTACATAGACGCCATGGATGTGATCATCAGCGCCACATCGAGCCCGCACTACACCCTCACCTGCAGCCGCCTGCGCAAATGCATGCGGTCCAATAAGCCGCGGGTGTTTGTGGATCTGGCGGTGCCGATGGATATCGAGTCCAGAGTGTCGGATATCGGCGGCGTGGCCTATTACAATATCGACGATTTCACCCGCATCGCAAAGGAGAACAATCAGAAGAAGCTGCAGGAGGCCCGGGCGGCCACCGGTATTCTGGAGGAGTACGAGCTGCAGTTTGAACAGTGGATGGTATTCCAGAAGTCTCTGCCGATCATGGCAAAGGTGCGGGATAATTTCATGAAGGTGACGGAGCACAAGGGCGTGGAGAAAGCCTTTGACCATCTCTTCTACTGGGTGAGGGAGAACAACGACCCGGAGGATCTTGAGATGTTTTTCCGGTGCCTGAATCATTGATGCGGAAAGAGAGGAAAAACAGACGTGTCAATGATTGATCCGGCTGCGCATATCGTGAAAGTTTTGCAGCGGCCGGCCGGGCGGCGGTTTCTGCCCGAAAAAATAACGCCGGGCAGTGTGCGCGGCGGAAGATAATGGAGGATAACAATGGGAAAGTTATACGCGGTGGGCTTTGGCCCGGGCGGTTATGAACATATGACGGCGAAAGCCATCGATGTGATAAAAAATGCAGACATCATCACGGGCTACACCACTTATGTGGAGATGCTCAAGAAGTTTTTTCCGGACAAGGAGTATGTGGCGACGCCCATGACGAAGGAAATGGACCGGTGCCGCATGGCCATCGACCTGGCGGCGGAGGGCAAGAGCGTGGCCATGGTAAGTTCCGGCGACAGCGGCATCTACGGTATGGCGGGCATCCTGCTGGAGATCGCCAACGAGAAACAGTCGGATGTGGAGATCGAGACGGTGCCGGGCGTGACAGCGGCCAGCGCGGCGGCTTCCGTGCTTGGCGCGCCGCTGATGCACGATTTTGCCGTAATCAGCTTAAGCGACCTGATGACGCCGTTTGACCGGATCATGAAGCGGGTGGACTGCGCCGGAGAGGGAGATTTCATTGTCTGCCTCTACAATCCGAAGAGCAAAAAGCGGGTGGATTACGTGGAGAAGGCGGCGGATATTCTCATGAAGTATCGGAGCGCGGACACGCCGGTGGGCGTAGTGCGCCATGCGGGCCGGGAGGAGGAGTCCTCCTTCTTGACGACCCTGGGTGAGATCAAGGACGCGCCGATCGATATGTTCAGCATCGTCATCATCGGCAATTCCAACACCTATGTAAAGGACGGCAAGATGATCACGCCGAGGGGCTATGAGGATAAATACGGATTTGCGGGTATCGACTGACAGGAGACAGCAGGACAACGGCGGGGCGATGCGCTGCGGTGCATCGGGAACCGCCGGTATCAATGAATCGGAGGCTTTTATGAAAAAGACAATTAGAATCGGAACCAGAAAGAGCCTGCTGGCACTGGTGCAGACGGACATCGTGAAGGACGCGCTGCAAAGAGCGTTTCCGGAGACGGAGATCGAGATCGTAAAGATTGACACAAAGGGCGACCAGATACTGGACCGCGCCCTCACCTCCTTCGGCGGCAAGGGCGTGTTCACGGTGGAACTGGAGGCGGAACTGCTCTCCGGCGCCATTGACATCGCGGTACACAGTGCCAAAGATATGCCGATGCGTTTCCCGGAGGGGCTGGGCATCGGAGCGGTGCTTTCCCGGGCGGACGCGAGGGATACCTTCGTAACGCTTGACGGTACGAAACTTGCGGATCTGGCGCCGGGCAGCGTGGTGGGAACCAGCTCTCTGCGGCGGGAATTACAGATTAAGAAGATCAACCCTGCGGTGCAGGTAAAGATGCTCCGGGGAAATGTACAGACGAGACTGCGGAGACTGCAGGAGGGCCGTTATGACGGCATCATCCTGGCGGCGGCCGGTATTGAGCGGCTGGGCTGCGATCAGGAAGAAGGCTTCTTCTATGAATATCTGGAACCGGAACGGTTCCTCCCTGCGGCGGGTCAGGGCATCCTGGCCGTGGAGAGCCGCACGGACGATATGGAGATGAATGAGATGCTGGCGGCCATTCATGACGGGGAGGCGGCCTGCCTGCTGGCGGCGGAGCGGGAGTTTCTTAAGACCATCGGCGGCAGCTGCAACGCGCCGGCGGCGGCTTACTGCCGCGCGGACGGAGAGGGCTTCGTCATGGACGCCATGTTTGTAAAAGACGGCGTGCATATGCGCCGGGCGCATCTGTCCAGTGAGGTTTTGGGAGCGTTATCCGAAGACGCTGAAAATGCAGCGGCAGCGGGAACAGAATCCGGCGTGACGACAGAAAACGCGGCGGCGGATTCCCGGATGGAGATGGCGGCCGGCCTGGGCCGGGCCATCGCCGGGGAGGTCAACAAGGGCATCGTCTATCTGGTGGGCGCAGGCCCGGGGGATGAAGATCTGATCACCCGGAAGGCGCTCCAGGTGCTGCGGACGGCGGACGTGGTGGTCTATGACAGTCTGGCGTCCAGTTCATTGCTCAACGAGGTGCGGGATGACGCGGAGCTGATCTTTGCGGGAAAACGTTCCTCCCATCATTTTAAGAAACAGTATGAGACCAACGAGCTGCTCATCGAGCTGGCGAAGGAAGGCAAAAATGTGGTCCGTTTAAAGGGCGGCGACCCGTACATTTTCGGGCGCGGCGGCGAGGAAGGGCAGGAGCTGCGGGCTGCCGGCGTGGATTTCGTGGTGGTGCCGGGCGTCTCTTCCTCTTATTCGGTACCGGCTTACTGCGGGATTCCGGTGACCCACCGGGATTACGCTTCTTCCTTCCATGTGATCACCGGCCATGAAGGCAGCCATAAAAACGGGGCGACCGTTCTCGATTACGGCACGCTGGCCCGGGAGGAGGGCACTCTGATCTTCCTCATGGGGCTTAAGAACCTGCCAAATATCGTGCGCAGCCTCATAGAAAACGGAAAAGACCCGCAGACGCCGGCCGGTGTGCTGCAGGAGGGTACCACCGCCAGACAGAAGATGGCTGTGGGGACCCTTGCGGACATCGTGGAAGTGGCGAAGCGCGAGGGAATACAGACCCCGGCCATCACTGTGGTGGGCGACGTGGTGAGCCTGGCCGGTGAACTGGCATGGTACGGTGGAAAGCCGCTGTCCGGCAAACGGGTGCTGGTGACCGGCAGCCGTTCCATGGTGGACCGCCTGTCTCCGATCTTAAAGGAGGAGGGCGCGGAGGCTATCTCATTCAGCCTCATCCGCACGGAGACCATGGATACGCCGGAGTTTGATCAGGCCATGGAGGAGATTGACAGCTACAGCTGGATCGTGTTGACCAGCGCCAACGGTGTGGAATGTTTCTTTGATAAACTGCGGGCACTACGAAAAGACGTCCGGGATTTTAAGGATGTGCATTTCGCGGTGATCGGCGACGGCACAAAACATGCGCTGGAAAGTCACGGCATCTACAGCGACCTGATTCCGACGGCCTATTCTTCCGAGAATATGGCGGCGGCCATGGTGCCGCACATGAAGCCGGACGACCGGGTGCTTCTGCTGCGGGCCGAGGAGGCCAACGCGGTGCTGCCGGATGCGCTGGCAGCGGCGGGCATCGCCCACACCTGTGTCTCTCTGTATCACACGGTGACAGACGACCGCAAGGCCGATGAGCTTGTGCGCCTGCTGCCGACGGTGGATTACGTGACATTTGCCAGCTCCAGCGCGGTGCGGGCATTCGTCTCCATGGCGGGCAGTCTGGAAAATGTACCGGCAGCATACATCAGTATCGGACCGGTGACCACGAGGACGGCTGAGAAGATGGGCCTGCCGGTGCGCAGGACGGCGGCTGTTTACACGGCCCGCGGCATGGTGGACGTGATCATCGAAGACGTCCGGGAGAAGGAGACACATTTACTATGAAAACACAGATCAAACGTTTTTTGCTGACGCTGGGTTTTATGACGAGGATTCCGGTCAATGTGGATCTGGGGGAAGTGAAGGATGAGGACATGCATAAGGGATTTCTCTATTATCCCGTGGTGGGACTGGTCATCGGACTGGTCGATCTGGCGGTGTACTGGCTTGTCTGCCTCGTCCTGCCGGAGATCTACGGCATCATCTTCGCCCTGCTGGCCAACTTTTTTGTGACCGGGGCCTTCCATCTGGATGGCCTTTCTGACACGGCGGACGGCATTTATTCGGCCAGAACGAAGGAGCGGATGCTGGAGATCATGAAGGACAGCCGCATCGGCACCAACGGCGGCATCGCCATGTGCTTTGACATCATGCTGAAGGTGGTGGGGCTTGCCTGCTGCGACATGCGCTGGCTCATGATCCTCATGATGCCCATCGCCGGAAAAATGGTGCAGGGCGCCATCGTTTACAAGGCCATATACCCGAGAAAGACCGGAATCGGCATCTATGTGGGCACAGTGAGTCTGGGCACGGTCATCGGCACGGTGATTCTGGGACTGATCGCCATGACAGTGGCGTTCTCCTGGTGGGGAATCATCATGTACGCGGTGCTGTTTGCGCTGGCTTATCTGTTCCGGGTGTACATCACCGGCAAGATCGGCGGCGTGACCGGCGACGTGATGGGGGCCGGCAGCGAGCTGGCGGAGATCTTTCTGTTGATACTGGTACTCATCATCACCAGATTCGCCGGATTCCCGGCGGGACTGTACGGGGTGCTCTGAGAGAAGGACAGCGGAACTTTTATATACGAAAAGCTGGTGGACAGATCCGAAGAAATGTGGACAGAGCCACCGTGGGAATCTGCGAAATGTGGATAACCCTGCTGCGGCCCCGCATATATGGGTGGAAATGAGATAACGGAAATATTGGAAGGGATGATAGAATTGACACTGGAGGAAGCGATTAAGAAAATACAGCCTCTGGACGAGGAGGCCATGGCTTACACCCGTGCCCGGTGGAACACGCTGGGCAAACCTCTCTACAGCCTGGGACGGCTGGAGGAGATGGTGACGCAGTTTGCCGGGATTTACGGGGATAAGAATCCGCGCCTTGGCAAAAAGGCGGTCATCGTCATGGCGGCCGACAACGGCGTGGTGGCCGAGGGGGTGACCCAGACCGGTCAGGATGTGACGAAGACCGTCACGGAAAATATGACGAAGCATAACGCCACCATCTGCATCCTGTCTGCCATGAGCGGGGCGGATGTGGTTCCGGTGGATATCGGTATCGCCACGGACTGCGATAATCCGGGAGTTCTGAACCGGAAGATCAAGTACGGCACCGACAATATGGCCAAGGGTCCGGCCATGAGCCGGCAGGAGGCCATCGACGCCATCGAGGTGGGTATCCACATGGTGGAAGATCTGGTGGAGAAGGGATACAACCTCTTTGCCACCGGCGAGATGGGGATCGGCAACACCACCACCAGCAGCGCGGTGTGTTCCGTGCTTCTGGACCAGCCGGTGGAGAAGGTGACCGGCAAGGGAGCGGGTCTTACTAATCAGGCGCTGGAGCACAAGATTGAGGTCATTAAGGACAGTATCGCCCTGAATCAGGTGGACGCCTCCGACCCGCTGGATGTGCTCTCCAAGGTGGGAGGTCTGGATATCGCCGGTCTGGTAGGTTGTTTTATCGGCGCGGCGGCGTGCCGGGTTCCGGCCTTCATCGACGGCTTTATCTCTTCGGTGGCGGCCCTTCTGGCCGTGCGGATCGCACCGGCCTGTGACCCGTACATTTTCCCGTCCCACTGTTCCAATGAGCCGGCCGGCCGGCTGGTGCTTGACGCCCTTAACAAGGAGCCTTACATCCTGGCCAACATGTGTCTGGGCGAGGGAACCGGCGCGGTCATGGGATTTACCATTGCGGATTACGCTTTCAAGGCGTACTGGGAACTGCCGAGTTTTGAGCAGACGAATTTCGGAACCTATGAGGATCTGAATGATAAATAAGAGCGCAGGGGCGGGCGGGAGAGGTTAGTCCGTTCGCCCGATAGAAAGAGGAGAAAAAATGCTGGATAGGATTGCGATTGTGAAACCGGAAGACATCGAGAAGCGCAGCATGGAGATCATCACGGAGGAACTGGGCGGCCGTACCTGGCCGGAGCCGGAATTCTCCATCGTGAAACGGTGCATCCACACTTCGGCGGATTTTGATTACGCGGATAACCTGTGCTTCTCCGAAAACGCGGCGAAGCTGGGGATGGAAGCGCTGCGGCGGGGCGCGCACATCGTGACGGATACGAGGATGGCGTGGTCCGGTATCAATAAGAAGAAACTGGCCTCCTTTGGCGGCGAGGCCCACTGCTTCATGTCCGATGCGGACGTGGCGGCGGAGGCGAAGGAGAAGGGCTGCACCAGAGCGGCCATCTGCATGGAGAGGGGAGCGGCTCTGCCGGGCGAGATCATCTTCGCCATCGGTAATGCGCCGACGGCTCTTATCCGTCTCTATGAGATGATACAGAAGGACGGCCTGCGGCCGGCGCTCATCATCGGCGCCCCGGTGGGCTTTGTCAACGTGGTGGAGTCCAAGGAGTTGATCATGGAGATCGGACGGGAGGCGGGCGTGCCTTTCATCGTGCCGAAGGGCAGAAAGGGCGGCAGCAATATCGCGGCCACCATCTGTAACGCCATGCTGTATCAGTTATGAAAAAGTTAAGAGAAGGGGTTTCCACCGGCTCCTGCATGACTGGCGGGGCGGCGGCAGCGGCGCTGTGGCTTGTCACCGGGAAGTGCCCGGAGGTGATCCAGGTGGAGACGCCCATTGGAAAGACATTGTATCTGGATGTGATTCCGAAGGAGCCGGGCGTCTGCGGCGTCATCAAGGACGCCGGGGACGATCCGGATGTGACCGACGGCAGTGAGATTGTCACCAGAGTGGAGCTTCTGTCCGAAGACGGGGAAATCATTTTCAAGGGCGGCGAGGGCGTCGGCACCATTACGAAAGAAGGGCTGAAGCTGCCGGTGGGCGAGCCGGCCATCAACCCGGTGCCCCGGCAGATGACAAGAGAAGCACTGAGAAAGATCATCGGAGACCGGGGCGCAGTGGTCACCGTGTCGGTACCCGGCGGGGAGGAGCTGGCGCGGAGGACCTTTAACCCGAGACTCGGCGTGCTTCACGGCCTGTCGATTCTCGGAACGACGGGCATTGTCCGGCCCATGAGCGAGGAAGCCATGAAGGATTCCCTGCTGGTGGAACTGGACATGTATGCCAGACAGGGACACCGGAGCATCCTCTTTGTGCTTGGCACAACGGGGGAGAACGCCCTGAAAGCACGGTACGGCGAGTTTCGCTGTATCCTGCAGGTGAGCAATTACATCGGATTTATGATAGAGGAGGCCGTGGAGCGGGGATTTACCGATATCCTGATCGGCGGCTTCGTGGGTAAGCTGGTCAAGGTGGCTTCCGGCACCATGAACACCCACAGTCATGTGGCGGACGGGCGGCTGGAGACCATCTGCACCCACGCGGCGCTTCACGGCGCTTCGCGGAAAGTGATCGGACGAATCTATTCCTGCGTCACCACCAAGGCGGCTATGAAGATCGTGGAGGAAGAGGGCCTTATGGATATCTGGGAGGATATGGCAGAGAAAGCCGCCCTCCACTGTAAGAAGACTGCCCATGAGATGGCGGACGTGGGAATCATTTTCCTGGACGGCGATGATCAGGTGCTGGCCAGGAGCAGCAACGTGGATAAGATGCTGCCGCGGGTGCTGGCGGCGAAAGACAGCCAGGCGGCGCAGGATAACAAATAGAATACGGTTTGGACACGCGAAATGTGTGACCGAACTGTCAGTAGAAAGAAAGGACAGACATGAGCCGTTTGACAATAATCGGAATCGGGCCGGGCAGCGCGGAGTATTTTATGCCGGCGGCGCGGACCCGGATGCGGGAGGCCCACACGGTCATCGCGGCGGGAAGAATCCTGCCAATGTTAAAAGAGGTCTGCGGCGACGCGGAGACGGAGTTTCGTCCCATGGGCAAGATCCGGGATACGCTTGAGATGATCGGCGGTCTGCTGGAGGAAGGAAGAGAGGTCGCTCTGGTGGTCAGCGGCGATCCTCTCATGTACAGTCTCTATAAGACAATCCGGAATCAGGAGATCAGCCGGGACTGGGAGATGGAGGTGATTCCCGGTATCGGTTCCATGCAGATGCTGGGCGCGGCCTTCGGGGAGACCATGGAGGATGCGAAGCTTTTGAGCGTTCACGGCAGAAGCCGCACGGCGGGCTCCGTGGCCCTCTGTGTGACAGAGAATCCAAAGGTGTTCTTCCTGTGCAGCAAGGAGCAGGGCCCGGCTTGGCTTGCCAATATCATGCTGGACTATGGTCTTGACGAGGTGGAGGTGTTCGCCGGAGCCAACCTCTCCTACGAGGATGAGCTGCTGGCGTCGGGGAGCCCGGCCGAGATGGCCCAAAGAGAGTTCCCTTCTCTCTGCGTGGCCATGATCAAAAACCCGCATCCCCGCCCGGTGAGCCGTCCCTGCTTCTTATCCGACAGGGATTTTGAGCGGGGCAAGACGCCGATGACGAAGGAAGAGATCCGGGTGCTCATTCTTCACAAAATGCAGCTGCACCCCGATGATATCATCTGGGATATCGGGGCGGGCACCGGTTCCGTGTCGGTGGAGTGCGCCAGACAGGCGCTGTTCGGACAGGTGCACAGCGTGGAGAGAGACGCGGACGCCGTCCGACTCATCGAGAAGAACCGGGAGAAGTTCTCTCTGGATAATCTTTTCATCTATGAGGGGGACGCGGCCAGGAGGGCTGCGGAGCTTCCCGCGCCGGATAAGGTGTTTATCGGCGGCAGCGGCGGAAAACTGAGAGAGATCCTTGAGATCATCGATACATTTCCACGGACGGTACAGGTCACGGTGTCTGCGGTGACGCTGGAGACCATCTCCGAGGCCGGAGAGATTCTTGGAAACTATGACCCGGATTATGACGTGATCCAGGCCACGGTGGGCCGGGGCAGACGCATCGGCAGCTACCACATCATGGACACCAACAATCCGGTGATGATATTTACAGCGACCATTCACGGCACGAAAGACCGCTCGTGACAAAGGACGCTGCGTAAGCGACACGGGAGAAAAGAAATGAGCAAAAAAGCATTGATGATCGTCAGCTTCGGAACGAGTTTTGACGAGGCCATGCCGGCCATTGTAAATATTGAGGAGACCTGCCGGAAGGCTTTTCCGGATTACGATTTTTACCGGGCCTTCACTTCCGGTATGATCATCCGCAAGCTGAAAAAGACAAAAAATACAGTGATCGATAACCCGCAGGAAGTGATGGAGAAGCTGGCGGCCGCAGGCTATGAGGAAGTGCTCTGCCAGCCGACCCACATCATCAACGGGATGGAATATGAGAAAATGATGAGCATGCTCCTGCCGTACAAAGACCGGATTCCGGTCATCCGCGTAGGCCGCCCTCTTCTCACGGAGGAGGAGGACTACCGGAAAGCCTGCCAGATCGTCATGAAGGAGCTTTCCGCTCCGCTGACGGCGGACGAGGCCTTTGTCCTCATGGGACACGGCACGGAGCATTACGCCAACAGCGCCTACTGTCAGTTTGAAAATATGCTGCGGGACCTGGGCTTTGAGAACACTTACGTGGGAACGGTGGAAGGTTTTCCGAGTCTGGACTACGTGATCCGCCGCATGCGCATCCGCAGGATCCGCAAGGTATATCTGATGCCGCTGATGATCGTGGCCGGAGACCATGCCAGAAACGATCTGGCCGGGGCCGAGGCGGATTCCTGGGATTCTCTGCTGCGGGCGGAAGGATTTGAGACGGAGATCATCCTGAAAGGGATGGGAGAGATCGACGCCATCGCCGGTCTGTTTGTGGAGCATCTTAGGGACGCGGAGGAGATATAGGAGGAATTTATGAAAGGAAAGTTATACGGTATCGGCGTGGGTCCGGGTGACCCGGAGCTGATGACCCTTAAGGCAAAACGGCTCATAGAGGAATGTGACATTGTGGCGGTTCCCGTCAAAAGAGAGGGCGAGGAGAGCGTGGCGTTACACATCGCCAGAGGCGCTGCCGACGTGCCGGAGGAAAAGGTGCGCCGTGTCCTCTTTACCATGAACAAGGATAAGGCAAAGCGGGAAGCCTGCCGTCAGGCGGCGGCGGAGACCATCATGGCCTTTCTGGACGAGGGGCAGAACGTGGCCATGCCGGTGCTTGGCGACGTGGGAATCTACAGTACCTATTCCTATGTGCACAAACGGCTCATCAAAGCCGGATACGAGGTGGAGATGATCTCCGGTATCCCGTCTTTCTGCGCCGGGGCCAGCAAGGCCGGCATCTCCATCGTGGAGGGCAACGAGGGCTTTGGCGTGATCCCGTCCTTAAAGGGCATGGATCAGGTGGAAAAGGCCATGGAAGTATTTGACAATCTAGTCATCATGAAGGTGGGAAGTCACGTGAAGGAGGTCTACGACCTGCTGGCGGCCCGCGGCAGAGAGGACCATGCCATCATCATCAGTAACGTGGGCATGGAGGGCGAGTATGTGGGCCCGCTGCTGCCGGACCGGGAATACGGCTACTTTACTACCATGATCATCAAGTCGGAAATGTAGCGGCGGCTGCGGGAGATTACCGCGCGGTGCGTCCGCTGTCAGAATAGATGAGAAAAATATGAGATATGATGTGATCATAATTGCCGGGACCACGGAAGCAAGAGAAGTGATCGAAGAGCAATTAAAAGAGAAGAAAAAAATACTGGCGTCGGTGGCAACAGAGCTGGGGGCGCAGATGTTGGAGTCCTATGACATCGACGTGCATATCGGTCGTCTGGACGAGGAGGGGTTCGTCCGGTTCTTTGCGGACAATCCCTGCGGGAAGGTGATCGACGCCTCCCATCCCTTTGCCCGGGTGGTCACGGAGACGGTGCGCCGGGCGGCCGGGACGGCGGGGATTCCTTATGAACGCCACGGGCGGAGCGCTCTCGCCTATGATTATGCGGGCATCGTCCCGGTGGCGGACGCCGCGGAAGCGGCAGGATACCTCAATACGGTGGAAGGAAATGTACTGCTGACCACCGGCGTCAACACGGCGGCGGTCTACGCCGGACAGGTGAGGGACGCCGCCCGGCGGCTGTACATCCGGGTGCTGGATACCCCGGCTTCCTACGAAGGATGCAAAAAGGCCGGCTACCCGGACGACCATGTTTTCGGGCAGATGCCGCCCTACACGGTGGAGGATAATCTGCGCATGATCCGTCAGACCAACGCCGCGGTGCTGGTCACCAAGGACAGCGGCAAAACCGGCGGCGTGGACGTCAAGGTGGAGGCCTGCCGGCAGGCGGGAATCCCCTGTGTGCTGATCCGCCGGCCGGAAGAATAGTATCGTGCGGAACCTGTTGTCTGCGCGGGAATGAGAATGTGTCCGCCGGGCGCGCGGAGAGAAGCGGCGCGGATGCCGCGTTTTAAATTATGGCGGCATCACTGCGGAACATGCAGGAGTTGAGACAATGACAAAGAAGAAGATATTTCCCCGGGTCCTGCTGGCAGGCATGAACAGCGGCTGCGGCAAGACCAGTATCACCTGCGGCGTCTTAAAGGCGCTTCGTGACCGGGGAATCGAGATACAATCGTATAAATGCGGTCCGGACTACATCGATCCCATGCTGCACAGCCATATCACGGGGCGGGCCTGCCGCAATCTGGACCCGTTTTTTTCCACGGAGGTCGAGCTGCGGCAGCTGATGGCGAAGGACAGCGGCCCGGCGGATTTTTCCGTGGTGGAGGGCGTCATGGGTTACTACGACGGCATCGGCGTGAGCTGTGAAAAAAGCACCCACACCGTCTCCGCCGCCACCGAGACCCCGACCATCCTGATTGTAAACGCAAAGGGCATGTCCCACACCATGATTCCTCTCATTAAGGGAATGTTGACCTACCGGGACAATCCGGTCTGCGGCGTGATCCTGAACCGCTGTTCCAAAGGGCTGTATCAGATGATAAAGCCGGAGATTGAGCGCACACTGCCAGTGAGGGTGGTCGGCTATTTTCCAAACGATGACGGCGTGCACATCGGCAGCCGCCATCTGGGACTCATGACCGCCGCTGAGATCCGGAACCTGGATGAGGTCATCGACCGGCTGGGCGCTCTGGCAGCGGAGTGCATCGATCTGGACCTGCTGCTGGACCTGGGCCGGCGGGCCGGGCAACTGCCGGAGATGCCGCGCGCAGAGCAGAGCATGTTGCCGGATACCGCAGGGGAGACCACGGCCGGAGAATTGCCGGAAGCCAAGCCGTGCGCGGGGCGGACCGAGCCACCGGATACCGCAGGGGAGACCCAAGCCGGAGAATTGCCGGAAGCCAAGCCGTGCGCGGGGCGGACCGAGCCACCGGACACCGCAGGGGAGACCCAGGCCGGAATGTTGTCCGGCGCGGCGCCGCAGACCGCGGCCCCGGTCCGTATTGCGGTGGCCTGGGACAAGGCCTTCTGCTTCTATTATCAGGAGAATCTGGACCTGCTGCGGCAGGCGGGCGCGGAACTGGTCTTTTTCAGCCCGGTGGAGGATGCGGACCTGCCGGAGAATACCGGCGGTGTCTACCTGGGCGGCGGCTACCCGGAGACATACCGGCGGGAACTGTCGGAGAACCTTTCCATGAAGATGGCCATCTGCCGGGCGGCGGAAAACGGGATGCCGGTGCTGGCGGAGTGCGGCGGCTTCATGTACACCTGTGAGAATCTGATCGAGACCGACGGCAGCGCCCTGCCCATGCTGAGACTCATCCCCACGGACGTGGAGATGACGAAGCGGCTGTCCATGGATTTTGGTTATGTGACCATGGAGGCGCTTTGTGACACGCCGTTTTTCGCAGAAGGCGACCGGCTCCGCGTCCATGAATTTCACTATTCAAAGGCGGCGCAGCGGGGAGATATCTGCCGCATGACAAAAACCACCGGCCGTAGCTGGACGGGCATGTACGTGCGAAAAAATGTACTGGCGGGCTACCCGCATCTCTACTTCCACAACTGCCCGCAGGTGCCGGAACGTTTTGTGCGGCTGGCGGAGGAATACGGACGGCGGTGATAAGCGGCAAGGAGATGCGACTGGCAGAGGAATACGGACGGCGGTGATAAGCGGCGAGGAAATGCGACTGGCAAAGCGGTGCCGAACGGCTGCCAATACAGCCAGGAGGCAGAAAAGATCACGCCGGAACACAGATAGATTGATTATGACTGACGCGGCAGACTGCGTCAGGCGGAGGAAAAAATGCAACTAATCGTTTCAATGATACTGGGATTTCTTCTGGATCTGATCGTGGGAGACCCCCACGGACTCATCCACCCGGTACAGATCATCGGATGGTTTATCACAAAAATAAAGAACGGACTGCTGCGGCTGGTTTACGGCTGCTCCTACGAGGAGGCGAAAAAGCAGGGACTGCCCCGGAAAGAAAGCGGGGAGCTCCTCGCCGGGTATGCGCTGACTCTGATTATCGTGCTCGGTACATTTGCTCTGGTCACGGGCATCCTGTACGTGGCAGCGTGGATCCACCCGGTCCTGCGCTTCATGCTGGAGACCTTCTTTATCTACCAGATTCTGGCCACAAAGAGCCTGAAACGGGAGTCCATGAAGGTCTACGCCCGGCTGAAGGAGGGAGACCTGGCGGGAGCCAGAAAGGAGATCTCCTATCTGGTGGGCCGGGACACGCAGGAGCTTGACGAGAGCGAAGTGGCCAAGGCCGACGTGGAGACCATCGCGGAGAATACGGCGGACGGCGTCATCGCGCCGCTGTTTTTTATCGCCATCGGCGGCGCGCCGCTGGGCTTTGCCTATAAGGCGGTCAACACCCTGGATTCCATGGTGGCTTACCGCAGCGAAGACCTGATTCACATCGGACACGCCTCGGCAAAACTGGATGACGTCTGCAACTTCATCCCGGCCCGGCTGGCGGCAGTGATGATGATTCTGGCCTCGGCGCTGCTGCGTCTGGATGTAAAAGGTGCCGTGCGGGTCTTTCGCAGAGACCGTTTCGCCCACTTAAGTCCCAACAGCGCGCAGACGGAGGCGGTGGCGGCGGGAGCCCTGAACATTCAGCTGGGCGGCACCCACAACTATTTCGGCAAACCGGTGGAGAAACCGACCATCGGCGACGACATCCGCCCGGTGGAATACGAAGATATCCGCCGGACCAACCGGCTGCTCTACGTGAGCGCCGCGCTCACCCTGTTGGTGTGCTGCTGCCTGACCGGGGCGCTGGTGTTCTGGCTGGGTAATCCACTGTCCATCGTGTAGCGCGCGGGAGCAGACAGGTAATTCTGCCGGGCAGCGCGGGCTTCATCGAGCGACGTGCGCGCCGGAGTTTCTGCCGGAACAGTCGTGTTCCACTGCGCGGCACGCACCGGATGGGACAGATAACATACAAAAAAGATTGGAAGAGGACAAACGACATGAAAAACAGCACTCATGGCGGAAATATATATAAGAAAGCAAAGGAACTGGGCCTTCGGGAGGATCAGATTCTGGATTATTCCGCAAACATCAGTCCGCTGGGCATTCCGGCCCACATCAAAAAGGCCATGGTGGACGCCATCGAGGGTTCCGTCAATTACCCGGACCCGGACTGTACGGCGCTGCGGGAGGCCATCGGGCGGCAGGACGGAGTGGAGCCGGGGGCGGTCGCCTGCGGCAACGGCGGCGCGGACCTGCTCTACCGGCTGGCTTTCGGTTTAAAACCGGAGAAGGTGCTTCTGCCGGTACCGGCCTTTGTGGAATATGAGGAGGCCATGACGGCAGCGGGAGCGCAGATGGTCTACGAGCCGTTGGACGAGGAAATGTGTCTTCGCCCGGACGTCACAGAGCGCATCACCGGAGACATCGATCTGGTGATCTTATGCAACCCCAATAATCCGACGGGGCTTCTCACAGACCGGCGGCAGGTGCTGGACATTTTGCAGAAGGCGCAGGAAATGCACTGCCGGGTCCTGGTGGACGAATGTTTTCTGGAGATCTGCGAGGAGGAAGCGGACTACACGGTGAAACCGTATCTGAAAGACTATCCGAATCTGATGATCTTAAAGTCCTTCACAAAGCTGTACGCCATTCCGGGCGTCCGGCTGGGCTATCTGCTGTGCGGCGACCCGGCGGTGATCGCCCGGATCAACCGGGCCGGTCAGGCATGGTCGGTAAGCCACATCGCCCAGTGCGCGGGCGTGGCGGCTCTGGAACATCCGGAGTACCGGGCGGCGGTCGTGCGGACGGTGAAGGAAGAACGTGATTTTATGAAAAAAGAACTGCGGCAGCTGCCGCTGTGTCTGTTTGACGGACGGGCAAACTATCTGTTTTTCCGGACGCCGGGCGTGACAGATCTGGACAGGCGGCTGGAGGCCCGGGGCATCATGATCCGCAACTGCGGTAACTATGAGAATCTGAGCGGGGACTACTGGCGGATCGCCGTCCGGGACCACAAAGAAAATGTGCGGCTGCTCGGGGAGCTGCGCCGGGCGCTGGAAGAAGACAATACATTTACACGGGAAGGGAGAGATGGATATGGCAAAGGCAATCATGGTGCAGGGTACCATGTCGAATTCGGGAAAGACATTTGTGACAGCGGGGCTGTGTCGGGTCTTTAAACAGGACGGCTACCGGGTGGCTCCGTTTAAGTCGCAGAACATGGCGCTGAACTCCTACATCACGAAGGAGGGACTGGAGATCGGGCGTGCCCAGGCCATGCAGGCGGAGGCAGCCATGATCGAACCCACCCACTGGATGAATCCGATCCTGTTGAAACCCACCAGCAACATGGGTTCTCAGGTCATCGTAAACGGCGAGGTATATGATAACCTGAGCGCCCAGGAATATTATAAGATGAAAGACAATCTGGCCCCGGAGGTCATGAAAGCCTTTGAGCATCTGGCGGCGGAAAACGATATCATCGTCATCGAGGGCGCCGGTTCCCCGGCGGAGATTAACCTGGCGGAGAATGATATCGTCAACATGGGCATGGCAAAGATGGCCGGCGCGCCGGTGATCCTGGTGGCTGACATCGACCGGGGAGGCGTGTTTGCCTCCGCCTACGGCACCATCAAGCTGCTGCCGCAGGAAGATCAGGACCGGTTCTGCGGTATCGTCATCAACAAGTTCCGCGGCGACGTGGAGATTCTGAAACCGGGTCTTAAGATGCTGGAAGATCTGACCGACAAGCCGGTGCTGGGCGTCCTCCCACTGGAGAAGATCGACGTGGATGACGAGGACAGCCTGTCCGACCGCCTGAACCAGCGGACCTTCACGGAGGGCATCGATGTGGCAGTCATCCGGCTGCCGCACATTTCCAATTTTACGGATTTCAGCGTATTTGAGCTGATCGACGGCGTGTCCCTGCGGTACGTGACGGATAAGAGAGAGCTGGGCGAACCGGATCTGATTCTGATTCCGGGTACGAAAAACACCATGGCCGACATGGAGTGGCTCATCGAGAGCGGACTGGAGAGCAAGATCATCCGGGCGTCAAAGGATACCCGCATCATCGGTATCTGCGGCGGTTTCCAGATTCTTGGAAAGGAGCTTCACGACCCGGAACACGTGGAACACGGCGGCGACATGCGGGGACTGGGGCTGCTGGATACTTCCACGGTCTTCCAGGGTGGCAAGACCCGCACGCGGATTCACGGCTGCATCCGGGAGGAGCACAACCTGTACGGACTTAAGGATCGCCAGCTGGAAGGCTACGAGATCCACATGGGCGCCACCACCAATCTGGGCGGCGCGGTGCCGATGATCGAGCTTTCCGACGGCAGGACCGACGCCTACATGACGCCGGACGGCCGCATCTGGGGCAGCTACCTGCACGGCATCTTTGATAACGAGGCGCTGGTCTTCGGCCTCGTCCACGATATCATGCGGGAAAAGGGCATCAATCCGGGAGAAAATCATCTTAGTGTGGCGGAATACAAGGAGATACAGTATAATAAGCTGGCGGATCTGATCCGAAACCATCTGGATATGGACGCCATATACCGTATCCTCTTCGACGGAGACGAACCGCATAAAAAAAAACAGAATGATTTCGAACAAAATGTGACAGGAGAGAACTCCGCTGCCGCAGAAAATGTACCAGGAATTTCCGTTGCTGCAGAAAATGTACCGGGAATCTCCGCTGCCGCAGAAAATGTACCGGGAACATCCGGGGATGCCGGCAAAAAAGAAACCGGCACACAGTCCGTCGGCTGCGGCGGGATGGCTGACGATACCTCAGACCGGGGCTGCGTACACATTTACTGCGGTGACGGTAAAGGGAAGACCACCTGCGCCATGGGACTCTGTGTCCGGGCGGCGGGCGCCGGCAAAAAGGTGCTGCTCCATCAGTTTCTGAAGGACAACTCTTCCAGCGAACGGCAGGTGATCGACTATCTGTCAGGCGTGACGGTGGTGCCGGGCGCCCCGATGGACAAGTTCACCTTCCAGATGAACGAGCAGGAACTGGCGGCGCTGAAGGAGAGCAATGACGCCATGTTTGCGAAGCTGTGCGCCATGGCGGGAGATTACGACATGCTTATTCTGGACGAGAGCGTCTACGCCATGGACATGGGACTGCTGAGTGAAGAGCCGGTGATCGACTTTCTAAGCCACCGGCCGGAGCATCTCGAGGTGGTCCTGACGGGCCGGAACCCGTCCGGGCGGCTTGAGGAACAGGCGGACTATATCTCGGAGATCGGCAAGAGAAAGCACCCCTTCGACCGGGGTTTAAGCTCCCGCGTCGGCATAGAAAAATAGTGACCGCCCGGTGCGGAGATGTGTCGGACGGCGGCGCAACCCGTGCAATGACACCGCTTTGCCGGAGATATGGCGGGCGGCGCGCGTACAATGATACCACTCTGTCCGGTGCGGAGATTTTCCGAGAGAAAGAGGTGCGACATGGCATATTTTCCGATATTCATAAAAATAGAACAGAAAAAATGTGTCATCCTCGGCGGCGGCAAGGTGGCCCTGCGCAAGGCGCAGACTCTGCTGCGCTATGGAGCCGACGTGCATATCGTAAGCCGGGAGGTCTGCAAAGAACTTCGGGAACTGCTGCCGCCGGAGAAGATCTGGCAGCGGGATCTGACCACCGGGGAACTGGAGACGGTGCGGTACCTGCATACAGAGGCAGTAAAGCAGGGGGAAGAAGCGCCCGCACCGGGGACGGCAGATGTATCTTCGGTGGAAGGTACGGGAGCTGCCGCTTTTCCGGAGGACGCGGCGCTGGTTGTTGCCGCTTTTCTGGAAGGCGCGGCGCTGGTCGTTGCCGCCACCGGAAGCCGGCAGGTAAACAGCCGGGCGGCGCAGTTTTGCCGAAACCGCAAGATTCCGGTCAACGTGGCGGACGCCCCGGAAGAGTGTACGTTTTTCTTTCCGGCAGTGGTGAAAAAGGGAGACGTCAGCATCGGGGTCAACACGGCGGGCAAAAGCCCGGTCGTATCCAGCAGGGTGCGCCGGAAGGTGGAGGCGGTGATCCCCGAATATTACGGGGAGCTGACAGCCCAGCTGGGGCAGCTTCGGGAGTACGTGAAGGACCATGTCAGTGAGGAAAGCGCCCGCCGGGCCATCCTAAAACAGGCGGCGGCCGAAGCATTTTCTCATGAGAGAACCCTGTCACCGGAAGAAATCCATTCGATCATAAGGCAGGTTTTGAATCATGGTACAATTAGTGGAAGACCAGTTGGACATTGACACATATATGGAGCTTCGGGAGGCGGTACATTTTCCGAAACTCAGCCGGGATCAGGCGAGGCGGGGCCTCGACAACAGCCTGTACACCCTGGTGGCCTTCAAGGACGGCAAGGCCGTCGGCATGGGGCGGATCGTGGGGGACGGAGCCATCATCTGCTACGTGCAGGATCTGATCATCCGCCCGGAAGTGCAGGGCGAGGGCATCGGCGGCCTCATTCTGGAAAGCCTCCGAGCTTTTGTGGTAAATATCGGCTTTCCGGGAACCACGATGATGTTCGATCTCATGTGCGCCAGAGGGCGGGAGCCTTTCTACAAAAAGCACGGCTTTATCGCAAGGCCCACCGAAAGTCTGGGCCCGGGCATGATCCAGTATCTTAAGCTGTAGCCTGCGGTGCGGCCAGTACATTTTCAGAAAATGTACATTATTCCCGGGGTAGATCGCGTGGGGGAAGGCTCTCTGTCGGGACGACAAAACGACTGTCCGTGCGGGGCAGATTTCGCTGGATTTCCTGTGAGACAGGTGTATAATGAACGTAGAGAAAAACTACCGGCACGCGCGGCGCGGCCGGCACACATAGAAGGAGGAGTTAAACATGATTCGCAGAAGACGTTTACGTGCAACGGCAAATATGCGGGCGCTGGTCAGCGAGACCTCCGTCAGCGTTTCAGATCTGATCTATCCGATTTTTGTGATAGAAGGAGAAAATATCAAGAACCCGATCGAGTCCATGCCTGGCATCTACCAGTATTCCATTGACCGTCTGGATGAGGAACTGGACCGGATCCGGGAGGCAGGCATCAAGGGTGTGCTGATGTTCGGCATCCCTGCCCACAAGGATGAGTGCGGTTCCGAGGCTTACAATGAACACGGAATCATTCAGGAGGCCATCCGCCACATCAAGAAGGTATTTCCGGAGCTGGTGGTCATCGCGGACATCTGTCTGTGCGAGTACACCTCCCACGGACACTGCGGTCTGATCAAAGACGGCGAGATCCTGAACGATGAGACACTGCCTCTGCTGGCAAAGACCGCCGTGACCTGTGCGCAGGCCGGCGCCGACATGGTAGCTCCGTCCAACATGATGGATGGTCACGTGGCGGCCATCCGGGAAGCGCTGGACGAGGCCGGATTACAGACTACGCCGATCATGGCTTACAGCGCCAAGATGGCTTCCGGCTACTACGGTCCGTTCCGTGACGCGGCGCACTCCGCACCGGGCTTTGGCGACAGAAAGACCTATCAGATGGACTTCCATAATCCGAGAGAAGCCATGCGCGACATCCAGGACGATATCGATGAGGGCGCGGACATCATCATTGTAAAACCGGCCCTGGCTTACCTGGACATTTTAAAGACCGCTTCCATGGAGACACGGATGCCGCTGGCCGCCTACAACGTGAGCGGTGAGTATTCCATCGTGAAGGCAGCCGCCATGCAGGGCTGGGTTGACGAGAAGAAGCTTGTCATGGAAAATATGATCGCCATCAAACGTGCCGGCGCGCAGATGATCATCACCTATCATGCGCTGGATGTGGCCCGCTGGCTGAAAGAAGAGCAGTAGGAACCCGGACGTCGTGCGATAAAACAATTACATAAAAGCATAATAAAAACACCGGAACAGGAATCTCCGTCAGGCTGCTTCTGACAGGGAGGGCCCCTGCGTCCGGTGTTTTTTTGCTTTTTTCGTGCAAAATGCTTATTGATTATTTTTCTCATGTAGACTATACTAACGGTGATTAAAATATGCTAACTACAGAGGCCATAGCGGGGCGCGGCTGCCCGGATGGATGCTGACCGGCGTGGACTTACATAATATAGCGGCCGACTGGATGTATGCTGACCGGCGTGGACTTACATAATATAGTGGCCGGCGCGGAAAGAAAGCGCGGCCCCGCACTGGCGGCAGA
>DXEQ01000264.1 GCA_019114885.1 Candidatus Anaerobutyricum stercoripullorum | reverse complement strand
TAATAGTTCAGATTAGACAATTCCTGCCCATATCCTTTATTAATCATAGCACTTTTGCACATATTGGTCAATCAAAAAAATAGTTTTTTCATATATTTTACACATCTGTTTTTGTGTAAGAAGAGTTGTTTTTTTCGCGGCAATATTATATAGTGTAATCAAAAAAAGAAGAGGAGAACAGTCATGGAAGTATTGAATTTTGGAACAACAAAAGATGGGATGAAGACACATCTCTATGTCATAAAAAGCGAGGATCTGGAGTGCCGCGTCACAGATTACGGTTCCACCCTCGTCAATCTTTTTGTCCCGGACAAGCGCGGGGAGAAGGTCGATGTAGTGCTGGGATTTGACGATGTGAGCGGTTATGAGAACGATACGGAAAGTCTGGGCTGCAACGTGGGCCGCTGCGCCAACCGGATCGGCGGCGCTTCTTTTGACCTGGACGGCGTCACCTACCCTCTCGATAAAAACGATGGAGAGAACTGTCTCCACAGCGGGTTCACCCGGTATTCCAACCGGATCTGGACCGTGGAAGAACACACGGACACCGCCATCACATTTTCCATGCACAGCCCGGACATGGACCAGGGGTTCCCGGGAGATCTCACTATGTCCGTCACCTATCAGATTGAAGGAAATGTACTGCGGATCGTCTACTCCGGCACCCCGGACAAGGACACCGTCATCAATATGACCAATCACAGCTATTTTAATCTGAACGGCTGCGGCGACATTCTGGACCACATGGTGATGATCGAGGCCAACCGCTTCACCCCGTCCGATGCCCAGTCCATCCCGACCGGAGAATATGCGGACGTGGCCGGCACTCCGATGGATTTCCGGGAGCCGAAAGCCATCGGCGATGAGATTGACGCGGACTTTGTGCAGTTGATCCAGGGCAAGGGCTACGACCATAATTATGCCATTGACGGTTACGACGGAACAACCCGCTACGGGGTGCATCTGTATTCTGAGGCCTCCGGCATCCTCATGGATCTGGCCACAGATTATCCGGGTATCCAGATGTACACCGCCAATTATCTGGAATGTGCGAACGGCAAAAACGGCGCCGCCTATCATCCGAGAGACGCAGTCTGCTTTGAACCGCAGTTCTTCCCGGATGCCATCCACAAACCGGAGTTTCCAAGTCCGGTCTGCAAGGCAGGCACGCCGTTTCATAAAGAGATCGTATATACATTTTCCATTGACCGGTAAATTCACTGCCGGTCAAGGAATTCATCCACGTTGTCATAGGTCACTTTCAGATAAGGAAGAAAAACATATCGTTCATCTTCAAAGGATATCGCATCCATCCCCTCGCCAGTGCAGAGCGCCACGGATAACTGTGCCATGGCCTCTGCCTGGCCTTCTTTATCATTATAGATGGTTCCCGCGATCTCCCGGTCTTTTACACCCTGCAGCCCCACTGCCGTACCGTCCACTCCAAAAAAGACCGGCCGGTTCTCCTCCGTATAATTCAGTTCATCATAGGCGTCAATGGCTCCGGCGGCCATATCATCGTTATTGGACAGGACCAGCTCAATGCTGTCATGGAACTGCCCGATCATCTGTTTCATCCGGTTCTGGGCCTGCGCACGATTCCAGTTGGCAATCTGATAGCTCAGCTTCTCCAGCTCAATTCCCTTTTCTTTCAGCGTGTTCACGACACTTTCTGTCCGGATGATGGCGTCCTGATGATCCGCCTCCCCTTCCAGGATCACGTACTGAATCTTCCCGTCTCCGTTCCGGTCCACATCCTGACTCCGGATCACTTCCACAGCCAGCTCGCCCTGCAACTGCCCGGATTGTCTGGCATTGGCGCCCACATAGTACATTTTCTCCCACTGCATCATATCTTCGCGCACCGGCTCCCGGTTAAAAAATATCAGCGGAACGTCGTTTTCCATGGCCATATCAATGATCTCCGAAGGGTCCGACCGGTCCACCAGATTGACGCAGAGCACATCGCAGCCGGCGTCGATCAGCTCTTCCACCTGCTCGTTCTGCGTCTTTTCTGAACCGCCCGCCTCCCGGACCATGGCCGAGATCTCCAGATTCTTTGTCTTATATTCCTCCAGGTCCCCCCGGAAACAATCGATCAGTTCTCTTAAAAATGTATCGGTCTGATTGTAGTACGCAACGCCCACCTGAAACTTCTGTGCCCCATCGGCCGTTTTTTTCCCACAGGAACACAGACCGGCAAACATCACGCCGCAAAGAAGTATTATTCCTGCTTTTTTTATCATTTCGGTCTCCATTCTTTTCTCTTTACTGAGTCATTGTGAATAAAATATTCTCATTCTTCCCGGAAAACAGCGTCTCCTTCCGGATGACCGTGCTGGAAACAGTCTGACTTTCCATTTTTTTAGGAGAATGTTCCATATTTTTGACCAGCTCCGCCAGGCTCTGATACCCCACGTTAAATTCATCCGGAACCACAAGGCATTCCGCATAACCATTATCCAGATAATAAAATGCTTCCGTGGAATTACCGATGCCATAGATCACAGCGCCGTGCAGACCGCCATCCACGACAGCCTGACCCGCGAGGACCAGACAGCGGTCATCCAGCGCCACCAGGATATCCACTCCCGGATAGGCGGAAAGTGTCAGTCCGTCCGAAGCTTCTCCATATCCGGAAACTACCCAGATAATCTCTCCGCCAGACTCCGCTATCCCATCTTCCACACCTTTTCGTCTCTCTGTGACGGCTTCCGAATCCCTCTCGGAGGAGACGATACCGATTCTTTTTCCTTCCAGGCTGCCGCCAAAATCGTGAAGCAGCTCCTCCACCAGCGTCTGCCCCATCTCATAATGCTGCGGCTTTGTCACCGGCAGACTTAAGGAGGCATCCTCCGCTGTCAGGGAGGATTCCACCAGCATGACCGGAAGCTTCTTACCGCACTGCGTAAGCTGCTCTTCCATCTCCTCCCCCGAAAGAGGCTGCACGATAAGCCCGTCGGCGCCCTGTTCCATCTCTGAGTCAAGAAGCTCCGCCTCCTCCTCTGCCGTCAGGCTGTCCACCGTGCTGACGATGAATGTCTCCACATTGTAATCTGCCGCCGCCATCTCAAGGCCATATTTAAAAGAATCCCACCGGGAACTGTCCGAATCCTTCACGATCACAGAGATTCTGGCGCTCTCCTTCTCCGTACTCTCCTGAATCATCAGAATCGCGACGATCAGGACCATGATCGCCAGGAATCCTTCGACCAGCAAAAAAAACTTTTTATCTTTTCTCATGACTGCTCTCTTACTTTCCGTTTATTTCCTCGCCGTGCAAAATGTGTCCCTGCTCCAGCACCTTTCGATTCTCCTCCGTATAAGGAATCTCCGGAATGCGGATGGATACTTTTGTACCCTCGTCCGGTTCACTTTCCACGGTCAGACCGTATTCTTTTCCAAACAGAATCTTGATCCGGTTATTGACATTTACTAGACCGACGCCGGAGCCCTTCTTATGTACCCGGTTGCTGTCGGTCAATACGAGGGCTGCCTCCTCCGCCGACATACCAAGACCGTTATCCTCAACGGCAAGGACGATCATACCTTCTTCCCGTCGTCCCGTCACAAGAATCTCGCCGCAGTCATCCATGCTGCTGACGCCATAATTGATGGCGTTCTCCAGAAGCGGCTGGAGGATCAGCTTGACCGTACAGCAGTCCTCTATGGACGGGTCTACCTGAAATTCCACAGAAAATGTATTCTTATAGCGGATCTTCTGGATATTCATGTAGCTTCTGGCATGCTGCAGTTCATCCCGGACAGGGATGACGGTACGCCCTTTGGACAGACTGATCCGAAACAGCTTCGCCAGCTGAGAAATCATAAAGGCCGCCTCCTCGTTGCGCTCTCCCTCGATCATCCAGATGATGGAATCCAGCGCATTATAGAGGAAATGCGGATTGATCTGACTCTGCAGCGCATCCAGCTCACTTTTCCGCCGTTCATTCTGCTCGATGACGATCTCTTTCATGAGGGTATCGATCCGCTCATAAGACTTCTGGATGGAATAGCCCAGATGCCGGATCTCCAGGGAACCCCCGATATAGATCTCCGGCTTCTCCCCGGCCTCATATTCCTTTACCGAATCATTGAGCTTCATGATCGGACTGGAGATGCGCAGAGACACTATGCGGTTCACAACCATCAGCATCATGGTCGTGAGCAGCATGAGCAGCACGACAAAGTACGAGATATTCAGCATGCCGTAAGAAAAGCTCTGGTACGGGATCACTCCGACCAGCTTCCACCCGGTGTAGCTGATCGTATCCACCACGACTTTACGTCTCACGCCGCCGAAAACTTCGTCATACACACCGTTTTTATATCTGCCGTTGACAGAAGTATTCTCTTTATAAATACCCTCGCTGATCTGGATCTGTCTCGGATGATAGATGATCTGACCGCTGCTGTCGCAGAGGTAGTAATATTGTCC
>DXEQ01000263.1 GCA_019114885.1 Candidatus Anaerobutyricum stercoripullorum | reverse complement strand
CGTCCTACCGGAAGTTCTTGTTTCTTCCGATGATGATGCCCGCCACAAGGGTCACAGCCAGCGCGACAATACAGATGATCCAGAATCCGAAAGGATGATGCTCCAGTGGGATCCCGCCCACGTTCATGCCGAGGGCGCTGGTAATGATATTCGGGATGGTCAGCACAATGGTGATCACCGCCAGCAGCTTCATGGCGATATTCAGGTTGTTGGAGATCACGGACGCAAAGGCATCCATCATCCCGGTCAGGATATCGCTGTATATCTTCGCCATCTCAATGGCCTGCTTGTTCTCAATGATGACATCCTCAAGAAGTTCCTCATCGTCCTCGTACCGGGGAATGGATGTGTTGCGCATCAGCTTCTCCAGAACGACCTCGTTGCTCCGCAGGGAGGTGGAGATGTAGATCAGACTCTTCTCCAGCTCCAGCATGTCCATAAGCTCCTGGTTCCTCTGGGAAATGTGGAGACGCTTCTCCACCTCGTCACTTTTCTTATCGATGATTCGCAGGAACTGCAGGAACATGGATGCATTGCGGTACAGCATCTGATAGAGGAAACGGGTTCTCTTCTGTGTCTTGAAATTCCGCATCCGGCCATCCATGAACACCGCCAGAATGGGGGTATCCACCAGACACACCGTGATAATATTCTCTTCCGTAATGAAAATGCCGAAAGGAATCGTAATGAAATGTTCCTTTCCCTGTCTTTCTTCCGTCGTGGGAATGTCGAGAATGATCAGTGTATAGTTCTCTTCCACTTCAATACGCGAGCGCTCTTCTTCATCGAGAGGTCCTTTTAAATCGTCCAGATCGATCAGGAACTGTTCCGAGATGCTGATCAGTTCCTCCTGAGTCGGGTTGGTCATTGCCACCCAGCTCCCTTCCTCTGCCGCAGGAATCTTCTGGACCTTCCCCTCCATCGTCTTAAATATTCTAATCATGAGATTTCCCTCTTTCAGCGTTTGTCTGTTTTACGGCAATACAACAGGAGGCGCCCGTCCGAACTCCTCACATCTTGGAAACCGTTGTTTCCATTATAAAGAATATGCCAACCTTTGTCAAACCCCACCCGGAGATTTTTCCCCGCCTGCACATTTCCTTTACCCGAGGCTGACAGGGCCTTGCCGGCTTCCTTCCGGAATCTGTAAAAGCAGCCGGAGAGCTCTCCGAAAAAAAAAGGAACCGGCCCTTCAAAAAACCAGTTCCTTCCTATTATAATAGAAATGTATCTATGAGGTTATATTTAGTAATTCTCTTTTCTTACTTCAAAGAAGCTCTGGGATACCTTACATACCGGGCAGACTTCCGGAGCCTTTTTGCCGATTACAAGATGACCGCAGACACGGCACTCCCACATGGTCTCCTCGGACTTCTCGAATACCTTCTGCATCTCCACATTGTGAAGAAGGGCAAGATAACGCTCCTCATGCGCTTTCTCAATGGCTCCCACCAGACGGAAACGCTTCGCCAGCTCAGGGAATCCCTCTTCCTCCGCGTCCTTGGCCATACGATCGTACATATCTGTCCACTCGTAATTCTCGCCGGCAGCGGCAGCGGCCAGATTCTCCGCTGTGGTTCCCAGATTGCCAAGCTCCTCAAACCATACGCGGGCATGTTCCTGCTCGTTGCGGGCTGTCTTTAAGAAGATCTCTGCCAGCTGCTCATATCCTTCTCTCTGGGCAACTGCGGCAAAGTACGTATATTTATTTCTTGCCTGGCTCTCGCCTGCAAATGCTTCCATCAGGTTCTTCTCTGTCTTTGTTCCGGCGTAACGATTACCGGAAGCGGCCGGCGCCTCTTCCTCCACCTTCTCAAATACAGAAGCCGGCTGCTTACATAACGGACATACGTAATCCTCCGGCAGCTCTCCCTCATGAATATAACCACATATTGTACAACGATATTTAACCATAATGTATTCCTCCCTGTTTTTCGTAATGCTTGATTAACAATAATGATAATCGTTACTGTTATTCTACCACAGGATTTTTTCTTGTCAAGCAAATTTGATTTTTTCTTTTCAACCATTTCTTTCCACACGATATGCCATCCGGATCATCCGCTTTCCTCATGCCATGCCCGAGACGGCGGACGTCCTTTCCTCTTCCGGCATCCTTACTTCCCGCGGCTCCTTCCGCATCGGAACGAGCAGAATGGTTCCCGGACGAAGCGTGAGGTCAGACAGCACCTTGTTGACCCTCGCCAGATCTTCAAAGGACACCGACAGTTTTTTTAAGATCTCTCCGACTGTCTCCTTCGGTTTTACCACATAAGGCTTAAATCCTGCCTGTACCGTCGGCGGCCCCGACGGGATGCAGATCTCGTCTCCCGGCTGCAGATTGTATATATCTACAAAGGGATTCAGATCCAGAAGAACACGGACTCTGGTGTGATATTTCTGAGCGATGCCATAGAGAGTATCTCCCGGTTCTACCACATGAACCGGACCGGAACAGCCGTTTTTATTACACATACTTAAATAGATTTTCTTATTCAAGACGATCCCCTCAATCCTTCTTTACCTTACAGTATGATTTATGACACATTTTTGCCACTGCTCATTTTTTACGAATTGTGTTGAATTTAAAAAAAAGTTCGTATATAATAGTTGGGACTTTCTATGAAAGCAGCAACAAGGCAGAAAAGTATTTTTATACTATTTATTTTTATACTATTTTAGTAGAAGGAGTTGACAAGGATTAATGGATTATTCATTAGGAATTGATATTGGCTCTACCACCGTAAAGGTC
>DXEQ01000262.1 GCA_019114885.1 Candidatus Anaerobutyricum stercoripullorum | reverse complement strand
GGCGTGGACTTACATAATATAGCGGCCGACTGGATGGATGCTGACCGGCGTGGATTTACATAATATAGTGGCCGGTGCGGAAAGAAAGCGCGGCCCCGCACTGGCGGCAGAAGGACAAAGGACTGATGATCATGAGTGAGAAAAAGATAATAAGCAGAACGTTGGCGGACCTGCCCATCGGGCAGGAGGCTGTCATAAAGACGGTGGGCGGTGAGGGCAACCTGCGCTGTCGTTTTCTGGATATGGGGCTGATTCCGAGGACAAAGGTGAAGATCATGAAGGTGGCACCCATGGGCGATCCGATTCAGATTCATCTTCGTGGATATGATATGACCATCCGAAAAGAAGATGCGGCCATGATTGAACTGGAGGATTAAGACATGATATTTGCATTGATAGGCAATCAGAATTGCGGTAAGACAACATTGTTTAATCAGCTCACCGGCTCCAACCAGCATGTGGGGAACTTTCCCGGCGTGACGGTGGATCAGAAGATGGGAGAGATCCGGACTCAGACCGGACAGAAGGGGTCGGTGGTGGACCTGCCGGGCATCTATTCCCTGCGTCCGTACACCAACGAGGAGATCGTCACGAGAGATTTCCTTTTAAATGAGAAGCCTGACGGCATCATCAACATCGTGGACGCCACCAACATCGAGAGGAATCTGTACCTTACCCTGCAGCTCATCGACCTGCATATTCCCATGGTGCTGGCGCTTAACATGATGGACGAGGTCCGCAATAACGGCGGTTCCATCAACATCAAAAAAATGTCCGAGCAGCTGGGCATCCCGGTCCTGCCCATCAGCGCCATCAAGAATGAGGGTGTGGACGAGCTGATTCAGGTCGCTTTCCGGGTGGCGGAGAATAAGGAAGGCCCGAAGATTTATGATTTCTGTGAGCCGGGCCCGATTCACCGGTGTATCCACGGTCTGTATCATCAGATCGAGGACCACGCCAAAAAGATAGAGATTAACGGAAGATTTGCCGCCATGAAACTGATCGAGGGAGACGAGGACGTCATCGGGCGTCTGGGCCTGTCCCAGAACGAGAGAGACATGGCGGAACACAGCATCATCGAGATGGAGAGAGACAGCGGTCTCGACCGCAATGCCGCCATCGCGGAGATGCGCTATACATTTATTGAGAAACTGTGCAAAGACGCCGTGGTCAAATGCCAGATCAGCAAAGAGTATCTGCGCAGCCAGCGCATTGACAGTGTGCTGACCAACCGCTATCTGGCCCTGCCGGTATTTGCGGGCATCATGATCTTCATTTTCTGGATGACCTTTGGCAGCGTCGGCGCATTTTTAAGTGACTTTTTAAGTGCGGGCATCGACCGCCTGGCTGGCTGGGTGGACTACGGGCTGACTGTCTACGGCATTAACCCGGTAGTAAAAAGCCTTGTGATCGACGGCGTATTCGCCGGTGTGGGAAGCGTTTTAAGTTTCCTGCCGATCATCCTGGTGCTCTTTTTCTTCCTGTCCATTCTGGAAGATTCCGGCTACATGGCAAGGATCGCCTTCGTCATGGACACGCTCCTTCGTAAAATCGGCCTGTCCGGCCGCAGCTTCGTGCCGATGCTCATCGGATTTGGCTGTTCCGTTCCGGCCGTCATGGCCAGCCGGACCCTCTACTCCGAGCGGGACCGGAACATGACCATCATGCTGGTACCGTATATCAGCTGTTCGGCCAAGATTCCGATCTATACGGTGTTTACCGCCGCCTTTTTCCCGGACTCCGGCGTGCTGGTGATGACGATCCTGTACTTTGGAGGCATGGCGGTGGGCGTTCTCATGGCGCTTCTGTTCAAGAAGATTCTCTTCCGCGGCAAACCGATGCCGTTTGTCATGGAGCTGCCGAACTACCGTTTTCCATCGGTCAAGAGCGTCCTGCTGCTCATGTGGGAGAAGGCGAGGGACTTCATCGAGCGTGCCTTCACCATCATCTTCGTGGCGACCATCATCATCTGGTTTCTCCAGACCTTTGACGCGCAGTTAAATGTGGCGGCGGACAGCGCCCACAGCCTTCTGGCCATGATCGGTCAGTGGATCGCGCCGGTCTTCGCCCCTCTGGGCTTCTCCGACTGGCGGATCTCCACCGCCCTGGTCACCGGCATCACCGCCAAAGAAGCCGTGGTCTCCACCTTAAGCGTCCTGCTGGGCACCAGCGCCGCCGGCGTCTCCGGCGCCATCGGACAGCTCTTTACCCCGCTGTCAGCGGCCAGCTTCCTGACCTTCACCCTGCTCTACACCCCGTGCGTGGCCGCCATCGCCGCCATCCGCCGGGAGATGAACTCCACCCTCCGCACCGTCGGCGTGGTCGTTCTGCAGTGTGTAGTCGCCTGGCTCATGGCCCTGCTCATCTACCACGTGGGCGGACTGCTGCTGTGACATATCGCCCGGCCATACCGGCACGAAATATCCGACAGGCGGTATTCACACAGAAAATGTACTGTTCATTACATAAAGGGAGGCAGAAATAATGCACGTGATCGATATCCTCATCCTGGGCGTCCTGTTTGTCTGGCTGGCCCTTTCCATCCGTCATATGCACCGACGCCGCAAAAGCGGAAAATGTATCGGCTGCGGCGGCGACTGCAGCGCCTGCGGAGCCGCCTGCAAAGGCAGGAGCCGCTCCCAATCTGATTAACCGGAAAATGTAATCCAACACCCCCGACGTAAACGGTTGGGGGATTTCTTTTATTAAAAAAATGTAAAAATATAGAAAATAAAATAAAAATTGTTGAAAAACAAAGAAACATGATGTATAATGAAGGCGTAAGAGTAAGAAGTTCCTAAATCAGTATGTTTCAGAACATTATGAAGGAGGCATAGATGAACAGACAGGAATATTCCGATACTTACGCCAGAGAAAACGAAAGCCGCATCGCGCATCGGGAGTTTTTACTGCAGGGAGTAGAGAAGCTGACCCTGTTCCACGACACCTTTATGAAGGTGGTGCTGAACGATATCGAGGTCTGCCAGTACGTCATCCGCATCCTGATGGATGACCCGACCATCGAGATCGTGGACGTCCGGAACCAGTATAGGCTGGCCCGGCTCACATCTAAGGATTCCATCCTGGATATCCTGGCGGAGGACAGCCGGGGCCGGTTCTACAATCTGGAGATCCAGAGGGACACCACCCCGGACCATCCCCGCCGCACCCGCCTGTACGGCGCCATGGTGGACGGGGAATACCTGCAGAAAGGCGAAGACTACGATGCGATGCCGGAAGTATACGTGATATACATAAGCAGGACGGACCTGTGGAAGACCGGGGATATGGAGACCCCGGTAGAGAAATACCTGAAAGGCCAGTCCGAACAATACGACGACGGACAGCACGTGATCTACGTCAACGCCGCCGTCGACGATGGCTCAAAGAAAGCCGCGCTGTTACACTACTTTAAGACAGCCGACCCGGACGACATGAGTCAGGGCCCCCTGTCCCGCCGGGTGCGCTATCTGAAACGAGAAGAAGGAGGATTGAACGAGATGTGCGAATATTCACAGAGGATTTATAATGGTGGTAAGGAAGAGGGCCTTGCACTTGGTCGCCGCGAGGGAATCAGCGAGGGCCTCCAGCAGGGCCGCCGCGAAGGACTTAGTGAGGGAAAGAGCGAAGGACAGCTCCTCATGAGAAAAGCGATGATCCTGTCAATGAAAGAAAGCGGCATTGACGAAGCGATGATCGAAAAGATCCTGAAAAATGTCCAGAATAATAAAGAATTACAGCAGGCATAGCTGCAGGTAACCCGGGGGGGGTTCGGTTTAGTGCGGCAGCCCCGGGTGTAAATTCCATTACAATCCGGTTTACTTCTGCCCGGAAATACGGTAAAATGGTCCTGTAGAACAATAACCGTATCCGGGCGGTGCTGTACGGGAGGGAGTTGTGTATTTTCGCCATATTCCGCAGGACAGGGTATGAGATGGATACAAGGTTCCAAGGTCCGTCGGCCCGGATATTGATACACTGCACGCAGGGAGGAGTTTTTATGACAGTGTTATACTGGTTGATTGCCGCGGGCGTATTTCTTATTCTTGAAGTGCTGACCATGGGGCTGACGACGGTGTGGTTTGCCGGAGGGTCTTTGGTGGGAGCGCTGCTGGCGGCGCTGCACCTTCCTCTGGGAGCGCAGGTGGCGGCTTTTGCGGTTATTTCGGTGATCTTGCTGGTAGTCACAAGGCCGCTGGCGAAAAAGTACCTGAACAGCCGTACGGTGAAGACCAACGCGGACAGCCTGGTGGGTCGCACCTGTCTGGTAACGCAGGACATTGATAATCTCCGGGCGGAGGGACAGGTTACCGTCATGGGACAGGTCTGGACGGCCAGGAGTGATTCGGATGAGCGAAAGATTCCGAAAGATACCCGGGTGAAGGTCAAGGCCATCTCCGGTGTGAAGCTCATCGTGGAACCGGAGGAGTAGACCGGACTGCGCGTCTTTGCGCGAGGGAAGAACGCGCGGGCAGGACAGTCAGGCGGAAGTACAACCGCATACATAATTATTGCAGAACAGGAGGAGCAGCATGCATATCATTGGCAATATTTTTCTGATCATAGTGATCATTTTGATCATTTACATTATTGTATCCTGTGTCAGGATCGTACCGCAGGCACAGGCATATGTTATCGAGCGTCTCGGCGCGTACAACGGAACCTGGTCGGTGGGCCTGCATTTCAAAGTGCCGTTTATTGACCGGGTGGCGAGAAAGGTTGTCCTGAAAGAACAGGTGGTGGATTTTGCACCGCAGCCTGTGATCACCAAGGATAACGTTACCATGCGGATTGACACGGTAGTCTATTATCAGATCACGGACCCGAAGCTCTACGCCTACGGTGTGGATAACCCGATCATGGCCATCGAGAACCTGACGGCGACCACCCTCCGTAACATCATCGGTGATCTGGAGCTGGACGCCACCCTCACTTCCCGTGAGACTATCAACACGAAGATGCGGGCGACGCTGGATGAGGCCACAGACCCATGGGGTATCAAGGTCAACCGTGTGGAACTTAAGAATATCATCCCTCCGGCGGAGATTCAGAACGCCATGGAGAAGCAGATGAAGGCGGAGCGGGAGCGCCGTGAGGCCATCCTGCGGGCAGAGGGTGAGAAGAAGTCCTCCGTCCTCATCGCAGAGGGACATAAGGAAGCTATGATTCTGGAGGCGGAGGCCGAGAAAGAGGCGGCCATCCTCAACGCCGAGGCCAAGAAGGAGGCCACCATCCGCGAAGCGGAAGGTCAGGCGGAAGCCATCCTCAAAGTACAGCAGGCGACTGCCGATGGTCTTAGAGCCATCAAAGAAGCAGGCGCTGACGAGGCGGTCATCAAGCTGAAGTCTCTGGAGGCATTTCAGAAGGCGGCGGATGGCAAAGCAACCAAGATCATCGTTCCGTCAGAGATTCAGGGACTTGCCGGTCTGGTTTCTTCCATAAAGGAAGTGGCCGTGGACCCGGAGACAGATGCGAAGTAACAGACGCGGAAGCATCGAAAGCGCCGGCAGCAGGCGTGGATGACAGTGCCCTGACAATATCGAGATACGAACAAAGAGGTTCGGCTGAGAGTATTCAGCCGGACTTTTTTTCTTTTCAGCGCCCGGGTTTTGTGCTATGATACGTTAGTGTGCTGAATTGACCGGACAGCCCGAAAACGACTGCAAATGTGCAGAAGCATCAATAATTTGGGCATCGCCGTGCAGGTGCGGCAGCCCTGGCAGTCATCCGGCATACGAAGGATTTACATAAAAGAGAGGGGGCTTTGCCTTGACAAAATATTTCAGGCACTTCTGGTGGGCGTGGCCGTTTCTGGCGCTGAAGATTTTTATTTTTTACTGGCAGACGGACCGGCTGGATATGATGAATGTCTATGAGGTGCCGGTTCTCACGGTACTTTTCCTTTTCGGATTGTTTGAGATCTGTTCCATGGGGCGGGGGAAGGCGTCCCGGTGGATTTTTTATATCTGCTATACGGTGATCACGTTGGTGATGTTTGCGGATGCGGCTTACAGCAGCTATTTTGGCCGGTACATTTCCGTCAATCAGATTTACCAGCTGACCAGTCTGGGGCAGATTGCCGGGGACGGCAATGTGATCGGAGCGGCTGTGAGTCCCGGCTGTGTCCTGACACTCATAGATTATCCCTTTGTGCTGTATTTTTACCGGCTGCGCCAAAAAAGAGGCGAGGCGCTGGCGGCCATGTCCATGCGCAGGTTTGTGCCGTACGTGGGGGTGCACGCCCTGTTGCTTCTTGCCATGGTGTGCGCCTGGTATTATTACGGCTGCAATCCTTATAATCTGCGCTCGGTGCAGAAGGTCAACCATATCGAGTTCTTTACTTACCACACCAACGATATTCTGGTAAATGTACTGGGAAGGCTCCGGCGCGGTGAGGTGGACGAGGACGCCATCTTAAAGACCATGGAAGAACTGGTTCCCCGGTCATCGGGGGAAGAGTACAAAGGCGTGGCCAAGGGAAAGAACCTGATTCTCATTCAGACAGAGTCTCTCAATGATTTTGTCATCGGGGCAGAGTACAACGGGCAGGAGCTGACGCCGAATCTCAACGCTCTGCTGGAAGAGGATACATTTTATTTTAACCATTTTTACTCCACCACCGGGGTGGGCAATACCAGCGACGCGGAGTTTGCCGCGCTGAACGGGCTCTACCCCAACGATGTGCGGGAGTGTTACCGCCTCTACGTGGACAATACCTTTCAGGGGCTACCATGGATTCTGCGGGGCGAGGGATACGGCGCTTACGCCTTCCACGGCTATACCAAGACATTCTGGAACCGGGAGGAAGCCTATAAGACCCAGGGATTCCAGCATTTCTACTCCCAGGAGGAACTGACCATGACAGAGGTGTCCGGGTTTGGCCTGACGGATAAGGAAATGTTTCGGCAGGCGGTGGATATCTTAAAGGAGAAGCCGCAGCCGTTTTTCAGTTTCATGATCACGCTGACCAACCATATCCCCTATGAGCTGGATCCGTCGCTTGCCAGCCTTGTGTTGCGGCCGGAGGACGAGGGGACGACCTTCGGCGGGTATCTGCAGACGATCCGCTATACGGATGAGGCCTTCGGCAAGCTCATCGAATATCTGAAAGAAGCAGGACTTTACGAAGATACGATGATCGTCATTTACGGAGACCATCAGGGTATGAACATGGAGACGCCGTCGGTGAAAAGCAGCATGAGCCGGTTTCTGGGAAAGGAATACAATTTTGACGAGATGCTCAACGTGCCGCTGATCATCCACATCCCCGGACTGGGGGAGGCGGAGACCATCGATACGGTGGGCGGTCAGGTGGATATCCTGCCGACCGTCATGAACCTCATGGACGTGGAACCGGGTCATCCATTTATCTTCGGCCATGACCTGCTCAACGCGGACGAAGGATTTGTGGCACAGATTTCTTACATCGGCAAAGGCTCCTTTATCACCGGGGACAACAATATGCTCTTTGCCATCGGAAAGGACGGCACCGTGGAGAGCGGAAGCGTCTGGGATTTGAGAAACGGGGAGAAAATGAACCGGAATAACGCGCTGTGTCAGCAGTATTCCGACCGGGCGACAGCCCTGCTGGATACGTGTAAAGAGGTGCTGGACTATAACCTGATCGCGGAGTATGTGACCCACTGACCCAGACAGGCGCTTCGTTCGAAGCTTCACATTGTCCATAAGCCTATGTGACCCACTGACAACAGGAGGCGCCGCAGGCAAAAAATGTACGGCACAGGCCGGGAAAACCGCCTGAAATGTACGTAGAATAATACTTGACACCATAATAAAAATTTGATAAAAAGTTTAAATAAGGCATAATAGAGCGTGAGCCATTTCCTCGCGGAAGACGTGAGAAGAAGACGCACGGGAGCGTCACAGCTCGGGAGGATGAATATGAATTTAAAAGGTCGTAATTTTTTAACATTACTGGATTTTAATAAGGAAGAGATCCGCTATCTGCTGGATCTGGCACATCAGCTGAAGGAGAAGAAGAAGAGCGGAGTACCGGGTGAAGAACTGAAAGGGAAGAACATCGTTCTTATTTTTGATAAGTCCTCCACGAGAACCCGCTGTTCTTTCGAGGTGGCTGCCGCGGATGAGGGTGCGCATGTGACATTTCTGTCCAACTCTCATATGAATAAGAAGGAGACCGTCGAGGATACGGCGAAGGTATTTGGCCGTATCTATGACGCCATCGAGTACCGGGGATATGGGCAGGAGATTGTTGAGGCACTGGCGGAACATTCCGGTGTGCCGGTGTGGAACGGTCTTACGGATACGGACCATCCGACGCAGGTGCTGGCGGATTTCCTCACCATGGAGGAGCACATCGACAAGCCGCTTTCGGACATGCATCTGACCTTTGTGGGCGACCTTTCCGATAATGTCATGTATGCTCTCATGTACGGCTGCGCGATCATGGGATTGCACTTTAAGGCGGTGGGACCGGAAGAGACGGTCTGCGACCCGGCAGTGCTGGAGATCTCGCGGAAGCTGGCAAAAGAGAGCGGCGCGGTCATTGAGATCACCCACGACCCGGAAGATGTGAAGGGTTCCGATGTGATCTACGGCGACGTGTGGGTGAGCATGGGAGAGCCGGAGGAGATCTATCCGGCGAGGGTGAAGGCCCTTTCCCCGTACCGGATTACCCGGAAGATGATGGAAGATACCGGCAATCCGGACTGTCTCTTCATGCATTGTCTGCCGGCTTACCACAATTTTGACACGGCAGTGGCACAGGATATGCGCGACCGGCTGGGACTGGATATCCGGGAGGTGGAGGACGAGGTCTTCCGCTCGGAGTGCTCCGTGGTCTTTGATGAGGCGGAGAACCGGATGCATACTATCAAGGCGGTCATGGTGGCCACGCTGGGACGGTAACGGAAGAACCATGAAAGAACAGATTCTGCAGTTCCTGCGGCAGAAGGATGGGTTCGTGTCGGGGCAGGCGCTCTGCGAACACCTCGGTGTGTCCCGCACTGCCGTGTGGAAATGTATCAATACACTGAAAAAAGAAGGATATGAGATTGAGTCGGTAACCCGGAAGGGTTACCGGCTTTTGCAAAGCCCGGATTTGCTGAAGGAAGAGGTCGTCCGGCAATATCTGCCGGAGGAATTCTGGCCCGGGCCTGTTTTTTGTTTCCCGTCGGTGGATTCCACCAACGAGGAGGCCAAGAGGCAGGCCATGCGGGGGATTGGAGACGGCGCCCTCTTTGTGACGGAAGAACAGACGGCGGGCAAGGGACGGCGGGGAAGAGTGTGGAGCTCTCCGGCAGGACAGGACATTTTCTGTTCCATGCTGCTGCGTCCGTCTCTTCCTCCGGAGCGGGCTTCCATGCTGACGCTGGTGACGGCCCTGGCAGCGGCCGCCGCCTTTGAAAAGTACGGCGGGGCCGGCTGCCAGATCAAGTGGCCCAACGACGTGGTCTGGCATGGGAAGAAGCTTTGCGGAATCCTCACGGAGATGGGACTGGAGATGGATGAGATCTCCTATGTGGTCATTGGCGTCGGCTTTAATATCAACCGGGAAGACTTTCCGGAGGAGATTGCCGCCATGGCGACCTCCCTGTACCGGGAGACCGGGCAGCGGACGGTGCGGGCGGCTTTTCTGGCAGATTTTCTCCGGGAGTTTCAGGAGAGATATGACATTTTTCTGAAAGAACAGAGCTTTGAACCTTTTGTGAAGGAGTATGCTTCGAAGCTTGTCAATGTGGGCCGGGAAGTCCGGCTCATCCGCCGGGGGCAGGAGATCATCCGCCGGGCTGTGGGAGTCAATGAGCGGGGTGAGCTGCTGGTGCAGGATGCGGATGGTCAGACCGAGTGCATCTGCAGCGGCGAGGTGTCTGTCCGGGGATTATATGGATATGTATGAGCGGCGCGAAGGCGGCCGCGTCCGGGGAGTGATAGTCCGCCGGGCGGTGGAGAAGCCGACTGTTTAAAGAAAGCCCGTGCCGCGGACATTTCCGCGAGAATATAAGGAGTATATATGTTAGAAGATAAGAAGATACTGTGCGGTGCCAGCCAGTATGAGCAGCTTTTTTATTTTAATCCGGAGTTTGATTCCCTGCCGAAGCAGGTGAAGGATGAGCTCAAGATTCTCTGTGTGCTTTACACGGAGGATGTGGGCGGGATACTCCGCCTTGAGTTTGATGAGGAGGGCAACCTGAATCTGGTCACCGAGAGCCGGGAGGATGACTTTCTCTTTGACGAGATTGGGAGCGTACTGAAGATCAAGCAGATTCAGCAGGAGAAACGGGAATTGCTGGAGAGTCTTGAGATGTATTATAAAGTATTTTTTCTTCAGGAGGAAATAAAGTAAGACTTACACAGGAGGAGCAAAAGCATGTTAATTGGAATCGATATTGGAAATACGGATATCACCTTTGGTATCTTTCAGGGGAAGAAGCTCTGCGATACCTTTCGTATAAGAACAAAGATCAACCGTACATCCGATGAATATGGTCTGTTTATTCTGCAGGCGATTCAGTATAAGGGGTATTGCCGGGAGGATGTGGATGCCGTCATCATCGCGTCGGTGGTACCGGCGGTGATGCATTCTTTCACCAGCGCCATCATCAAGTATTTCAGCCTGCAGCCGATCATCGTGGGCGCAGGCATTAAGACAGGAATCAAGATCAAGACGGCCAACCCGAAGGAGACGGGAGCGGACCGGATTGTGGACGCGGTAGCCGGATACGAGCTTTACGGCGGACCGGTCATCGTGGTGGACTTCGGTACGGCCACGACCTACGATATCATCACGCCGAACGGCGAGTTCATCGGCTGTGTGATCTCCCCGGGTATCCGCACATCGGCCAACGCCCTGTGGCAGCATGCGGCCAAGCTGCCGGAGATTGAGATCCGCAAGCCGGATTCCATCCTGACCGGAGAGACGGTCACCGGTATGCAGGCCGGTCTCGTATATGGATATATCGGTCAGACGGAGTATATTATCCGTAAGATCATTGAGGAGAGCGGTTACGAGGATGTCAAGGTGGTAGCCACCGGCGGTCTGGGCAAGATGATCGCGGAAGAGACCGACTGCATCGACTACTATGACGCCAATCTGACACTGAAGGGACTGCAGATTATTTATGATAAGCAGAAACGATAATAAAAATGTAACGGACGACAGCCGGGGCGGATGCGCTGTCCGGGTGGCAGCGGCCGGGCAGGACGTGCTGTCCGGGACGAAGAAGGAAGGACAGTTGGCAGTAGAACGGATCTACGGCAGTACATTTCCTGTGATACTGGGGCCCATGGCGGGAGTCACGGACCTGGCGTTTCGTCTGCTGTGCCGGGAGCAAGGCTGTGATGTGACGGTGACGGAGATGATCAGCGCCAAGGCGCTGTATTACGGCAACAAGAATACGATTCCCCTGCTGGAGACCGATCCGGGGGAGGCTCCGGTGGGCGTGCAGATTTTCGGTTCGGAACCGGAATTAATGGGACAGATGGCCCATAAGATAGAAGACAGGGGCTTTGCCTTCGTTGACATCAACATGGGATGTCCGGTGCCGAAGATCGTCAATAATCACGAGGGCTCCGCCCTGATGAAGCAGCCGGAACTGGCAGGAAGGATCGTGCGGGAGGTTAAGAAGGCGGTCTCTCTTCCGGTGACAGTGAAGTTTCGTCTGGGATTTGACGAGGCCCATAAGAATGCGGTGGAGTTCGCCCGCGTCATGGAGGACAGCGGCGCCGACGCCATTGCTGTCCATGGCAGGACGAGGGAGCAGTATTACAGCGGCCGGGCGGACTGGGAGGCCATCCGGCAGGTGAAGGAGGCAGTCTCCCTGCCAGTGATCGCCAACGGAGATATCTTAAGCGCTGAGGCGGCATTGGCCATTCGGGAGCAGACCGGCTGCGATGGTATCATGGTGGCCCGGGGAAGCAAGGGGAATCCGTGGATTTTCCGGGAGATCCGGGCTGCACTGCGAGGCGAGCCTGTGCCGGCGCCGCCCACAGCGCAGGAGAGGATCGACATGCTGCTTCGTCACGCGGCCCTCTGTGTGCGCTACAAGGGCGAGTACACGGGAATCCGGGAGATGCGAAAGCACGCAGCCTGGTATACGGCGGGACTTCGCGGATCGTCGCGGCTAAGACAGGAAGTCAATCAGGTAACGACCCTGAAAGAGCTTTATGAACTGCTGACCGGCAGCTGCTAAAGGGACAGGTAAAGGGACATTTTCCGGCGTTGACAATCAAATTAAATTGCATTATAATCATTGTCTATGTGGTGTCGCGAGACATTTGACAGGTGAGTTGTAACAAGAAAGGTGTAGATGAGAGCTATGGTAGAAAGTAAGAAACATATCCTGACGAGCAAGGGAATGCAGGCTCTGGAGGATGAGCTTCAGGATCTGAAGGTCGTAAAGAGAAAAGAGATCGCGCAGAAGATCAAGGAAGCGAGAGAGCAGGGCGACTTATCCGAGAACGCAGAGTATGATGCAGCCAAGGATGAGCAACGTTCCATTGAAGCCAAGATTGAGGAACTGGAGAAGATCATCAGAAATGCGGAAGTGATCGATGAGTCGACCTTCGATAAGGATACGGTCAGTATCGGAAGTTCGGTGAAGTTCTATGACGAAGAGTTCGACGAGGAGCTGGAGTACCGCATTGTAGGTTCCACAGAGTCGGATATCATGAAGGGACTGATCTCCAACGAATCCCCGCTGGGCAAGGCTCTGGTGGGAGCCAAGGTCGGACAGGAGATCGAAGTGGAGAGTGCAGACGGTATCTCCCGTTACAAGGTACTTGAGATCTCAAGAGTGGATATGTAATAAGATACAAAAAAGATAACTGCCGCACAGGTGAGATATCAGAATCATACTGGTATTTCATCTGGCGGCAGTTCCTTTTATATAAGAAGCGTTTTTCAGATTTCCGTTGTAATTCATGGAATAAACATGTTATACTTAATGAAATGATACCATGCGTACGGAGTGATTCGCGGTATCATCCGGAAAGAAAAGAGGATGCATGTTGTAAAAGAGGCCGCGGGCGGCCTGGAAAGGGTGATAGATATGATCGATATACCAAAAGTACACCGGATGACCAGGCTGGCAGTCTATGAGAAGGGGCCGGGGAAGAAGGAGCTGAAGATGCACCGCTACAGTCTGCGGACCTATTTAAGCCTCAAGCTTCTGGGCAGCTTCTTTGCGGTGACGACAGCCTGTGTGCTGGGCGCGGGCATATATATGACGCGCTATTATTCCAATATCATAACGGAAGGGCTGGCCTTTTCTTATAACAGGATTTTCCTTCGTCTGCTGATCGTGTACGGTGTGATTCTGGCAATCAGCCTGATCGCCACCTTTGTGATTCAGAGGAAGCGGTATCTGCGGATGCTGCGGAATGTGAGCCGGTATGACCGGAAGCTCTATGCATTGAAGAAGTATCTGGACGGAGAAGACATGCAGAAGAAGGATGTGGAAGAGAAAGAAGACGGGGAAGTATTACGATAGAAAGACAGGATGTTGCATATGGCACAGTTGGTTTATTTAAAAGAAAATATAAAAGCGTTTTATCAAAAGCATGCGGAGTATGCGGAGCCTGCCCTGAAGCTGGTATTTTCCTTCCTCATGCTTTGTCTGGTGCAGGGCATGTTTCCTTATAATGAGGCGGTGAACCGGCCGTGGGTGTTTCTGATCGTGTCGGTCGTGCAGGCGTTTTTGCCGTTGTCTTTCTGTTTTTACTCGGCGGCCTGTCTGATCTTTCTCGATCTTTTCAGCGTGTCGGCGGAGATATCCGTCATGTTTCTGCTGTTTTTTATCATCTGCTATCTCCTTTTTGTCCGGGTGGACGGGAGATACGCATTTATTATCATACTGACTCCGGTGCTGTTTTACCTGAAGCTGGAGTACTTCCTGCCGGTGATCCTGGGGATGACCGCCGGTTTTGGCGGGATTCTGCCCATGGCGGCAGGGATCGTGCTGTATTTTCTCGGCCTGTATACGAAGGACGCCAGCGCGCTTCTTACCACCACGGAGAATCTGGAGCCGGGCATTGGCATGTCCCGCATCATCAGCCTGCTGGTCATTGACCGGAAGCTGCTGCTCCTTCTGATCACCTTTTGCCTGGTGGTGTTTTTATCCACGATCCTCTATCAGATGTTTCATGAGAAGGCGTGGATGTTTTCCATCATCATAGGAAATGTATCTCTGGCGGTGCTCCTTCTTTTCGGACGGCTGATTTTCGAGTTGGATTATACGATCTGGCGGGTATTTCTGGAGATCGTGCTGGCCATGGGGCTGGCGACGGTGGTGCAGTTCTTCCAGGGGATCGGCGACTTTTCCCGGATTGAGAAGGTTTCCTTTGAGGATGACGAATACATTTACTTCGTCAAGGCAGTCCCGAAGATCAAGGCTGCCAGGGAGGAGCGGAGTGTCACCGACATTGTGCCGGAAGACGGAGAGTCCGGAGCGCAGAAGCAGGACGGACCGGAAGAGCCCGGTACGGAGGAGTCCGGGGAGGATTCATCAGATATCGGATATGAGACAGAAGATGACGGAACATAGCAGCATTTTGGAAATGTTGTGGAGGAAGCTGCTGTGTATGGCAGAACATATAGTTGGAGACGAATTGTATGAATTTTGAGGGAATTCTTGGTTTAATACAGAAATATTTGTTCCGGTTTTCGCTTTCAAGAATCGGGATCACAGACATTGTTGAGATCATCATCATCAGCGTCATTGTCTATCAGATCATAAAGTGGCTGCAGCTGACGCGGGCGTGGACTCTCTTTAAGGGGATCATCGTCCTTCTGCTTTTTGCGCTGGCGGCGGTGATCTTCCAGTTGGATACCATTGCCTGGCTGCTGTCCAACTCATTAAGTGTGGGTATCATGGCGGCGATCGTCATCTTCCAGCCGGAGCTGCGGCGGGCGCTGGAACAGCTGGGAAGGAAGAACTTCTTCCGCACCTTTATCTTCTCTTCCGAGGATGAGGGGACGGAGAAGACATTTCTTACGGAGAAGGCTGTGACGGAGATCGTGCGCGCAGTTTTCGAGATGAGCAAGGTAAAGACTGGCGCGCTCATCGTCATCGAGCAGAAGGTGGCTCTCGGCGAGTATGAGAGGACCGGTATTGCGGTGGACGGCATTGTGAGCAGCCAGCTGCTGATCAATATTTTTGAACATAACACACCTCTCCATGACGGAGCGGTGATCATCCGGGGCAGCCGGGTCGTATCGGCGACCTGTTATCTGCCGCTGACGGACAGCATGGAGCTGGGCAAGGAGCTGGGTACCAGACACCGGGCGGCGGTGGGCATCAGCGAGGTGTCCGACAGCACGACCATCGTGGTCTCTGAGGAGACCGGAGCGGTGTCCGTGGCCAGAGAGGGACGTCTCAGCCGGAATCTGACCAGAGATGAGCTGAAAGAGCGGCTTAATCTGCTGCGGCCGGAGTCCACGGGCAGCATGGATGTTTTAAAGAAATGGAAAGGATTGTTGCGGAATGAAAGACCTGAAAAGCCTGCTAAAAATAAAGAACAATAATACCGGAATGAAGGTCCTTTCCGTTTTTATCGCCATACTGATCTGGCTGCTGGTGGCCAATATCAACGATCCGGTCAGGACGGAGAGATTCAGCGGAATCCCGGTGCAGATCGTCAATGAAAATGCGCTGACAGATTTGGGCTATGCCTATGAGGTGCTGGAAGGCGATGAGGTGACCATCACCGTGGAAGGGAAGCGCAGTATCCTGAATGATATGACAGCCACGGATTTTCAGGCGGTGGCGGATTTTTCCAAGCTGTCGGAGGTGGACGCGGTTCCCATCGACGTGACTGCAAAAAAGTACGCCAATCAGTTGGAGATCACTCTGGGCAATGTAAATACCATGAAGATCAAGAAGGACGCGGTGGTCAGCATCAGTGTGCCTGTCAATATCATTCTGGAGGGCAGTCCGGCGGACGGCTATGCCGTGGGCAGCAAGACGGGAACCCCGAACCTGGTGAAGGTGACCGGGCCGGAGAATCTGCTTTCCAGCGCCGAGGAGATTCGGGCTTATGTGGATATCGACGGCATCAGTCATGATGTGACGACCACGGCGGACCCGGTGCTTTACGATAAAGAAGGAGAAATCATAGACAGTACGCAGATCGAGATGGACACAGCCTCCATCAACGTTCTCGTCAATCTCTGGAAGACAAAGATGGTCAAGGTGAACCAGCAGTATGTGGGGACACCGGCGGACGGTTACGAGCTGACTTCCTTCGATTATGAGCCGAAGCAGATTCTCATCGCGGCGCCGGACGATGTGATTGATGACATCTCATCCATCACTCTCCCGAACATTTCTGTGGAAGGACTGACGCAGAGCTATGAGGCGGACATCACTCTGGATGAGGATTATCTGCCGGAGGACGTCATTCTGGCGGACGATACCCAGGATGTGAAGGTGCAGGCCACCATTGAGAAGCGCATCACCCGCCGGCTGACTTTCACAGAGTCCGATATCAGCATCCGGGGAAGGAACAACCGCACTGTTTCCTTTGGCAGCGGCAACGACTACTCCATCCGGGTTGACGGGGCGGAGTCGCTGGTCAAGGAGCTGAAGATCGCGGATTTTACACCGTGGGTGGATCTGTCAGATCTGGATGAGGGCGAGCACAGTGTGCGGATTCATGTAAAAGAAGTGGACGGAGTGACGGTGAATGCCACGCCGAGAGTCACTTTGACGATAGAGTAGCGTGTGAGACTGCCGTACAGGAATCAGACCGGTACGGCAGTTTTTCATTCCATAGGAAACTGTATTCCTATGGAATAAAAGCGCTCCGCGGGGATCGCACTGCGGCGGATTGGAAGATGTCGCTCCCGCGACCCGCCGCAGGCGGAGAATCCTGCAAGGCAGGATTCTTTCTTGTTTCACAAAAAGCAGACCAGGAGGAAGAAAAATGAGAAAAAAAACGGAAACGTCGCTGTGTGTCGCTTTCATGGAACTTCTCAGAAAGTATCCGTTTCCGAAGATCACGATTCAGAAGATTGCCGAGCAGTGTGGGGTGAATCGGCAGACTTTTTATTATTATTATGACAATATTTACGATCTGATGGCCCGGGCATTTGAGTACGAACTGCTCCGGGAGAGCCGCATGGATCAGGAGACGTCCTGGGAGGCGGCCATGGAAAGGTTTTTGTACTGGATGAAGAATAACCGGATCATCATAAAAAATATGCTGGTAAATGTGGAGAGCAGCTATATGCGCCGGGCAATCTACCCGGTGGTCAGACTGAGCATGAACTGTACCTGCAGCCCCTGTCCGGAGGCGGGAGAGCAGGAGACGGAAAACGAGGAATTTCTGCGGCACTTTCTGGTGATCGGCATCACCCAGTATATTCTGGAATGGATAGAGAGTGATTATAAAGAGAGTGTGGACGAGGTGATCCGGAAGCTGTACCTCGTCATAAAGAAGATATATGAGTAAAGATGCGGCATGGAACGCAGCAACAGGTGGAGGAAAATGATAACAAGCACATCGAACAGCAGAGTAAAAAATATCATCAATCTGAAAAACAGCGCCCGGGCCAGACGCCAGCAGAACTGTTTCCTGGTGGAGGGACCCCGGATGTTCTTTGAGGTGCCAAAGGAGCGCCTTCTGGAAGTATATGTGACGGAAGCCTTTGCGGAGAAATACAGGGACAGGCTGGAGGGATGCCGCTATGAGGTGATCAGCGACGCGGTCTGTCGTCATCTGTCTGATACGAAGACGCCGCAGGGAGTGACGGCCCTCGTAAAAAAACAGGAGGTTTCACTGGAATCTTTATTAACAGGGGAATCAAGCCCCTGTCTTTTTCTGTTGGAGAACCTGCAGGACCCGGGCAACATGGGGACTATCTTACGCACCAGCGAGGGAGCGGGGGTGACCGGAATCATCATGAACCGGGAATCGGTGGACCCCTACAACCCGAAGGTCATCCGATCTACCATGGGCGCTATTTTCCGGGTGCCTTTTGTGATCGTGGACGACTTCGGACCGGTACTGTCAGCCCTCAAAGAGGCGGGAGTGACGACTTACGCCGCCCACTTAGACGGGCAGGAGTTCTACCGGCAGGATTACCGGGGCGGCTGCGCCTTCTTTATCGGCAATGAGGGCAACGGGCTTTCAGCAGAACTCACTGCGCAGGCGGACCGCCGCATCCGGATTCCCATGAAGGGGCAGGTGGAGTCGCTGAACGCCGCCGTGGCCGCCACGGTGCTCATGTATGAGGCACTGCGGCAGCGGGAGTGGAGCGACTGATGCAGGCGCGGCGGGCGTCAGGAGAATCGCCAGACCGACATAGCATGCGCGTGTAAGGCAGACCGCGCATTCGGCTGCGTCTGCTGCCGGATGGGTGTTGATTCAGCCATGATAGTCCGGTCAGGATTATTCAATATGAATATAAAATGAATGGATTTCGACATTTTATTCACAAATAAATATGAAAAATAGTTTTGCCTTCAAAGTATATTATGTAAAATGCTTTAAAATAATTTTAAAAACGCGATAATATCATGCAAAAAGACAATAAAATCATACAAAAACTCTCGATTGTCTAAATACAGATTGGAAAAACTGTGTTACTATATATCTACAGGTCATATTCGACTGGCATCGCAGGTTATGGCCCGGATGTCAGTATGCGGTAATGACCGCAGGTATTGAAACGGATTATAATTTAAG